>JBIKJM010000042.1:0-8885 GCA_044360985.1 Sediminibacterium sp.
AGGATAGGTTTATAGGTTCTACAAAGTCTTGGATAGAGGTCAATGACATGGGCTAAAATTATCTATAATTACAAACGAAAATTTTGCCCAAACATTGCGTTAAGGGGGATTAATCTTGGAATTTATAACCTACCCCTCGCATGGAAATAAAGTGTTTTGGGTGCTTTGGGTCTGTTTCGAAGTACTTTCTAAAATTAAGGATGAAATTATCAATGGTCCTGGTATTTGGGTAGACTTGGTAGCCCCAGACCAATTGCAGGATCTTTTCCCTTGTGACCACGTTATTTTTATGCTCAATGAGCAATTTTAATAATAACAATTCTCTCTTAGTTAGGGTGATTTTTTGCCCAGAAGCAAGTAACACTTCTGAAGCGTTAAAGTCGATGGTATGTCCTTTAAATTGGTAGCTATCCATCTGCGGAGAAGCATTGGTTTGTTGGGCGTTTTTCTGAATCAGTTTTGCAACCCTTAAAATCAATTCTTCTAAATTAAATGGCTTGGTTAAATAGTCATCTGCACCCAATTTTAATCCTTGTACCTTGTTGGCACTTGTATTTTTTGCACTTAAAATCAAAATAGGTGTTTGGTTATTGTTCAATCGCATACGTTCTGTAATGCTAAAGCCATCCAAAGAAGGCAACATAATATCCAAAATCAGTAAATCATAATGAGCAGATTGGATTTTCTTTAAAGCATCGCCGCCATCAAAAGCAGAATCCACCTCGTATCCTTCCATTTCTAAATTCAGCTTCAAGGCCTCATGAAGATGCTCTTCGTCTTCTACCAATAAGATACTATGTTTTTGCATGGTTAATCTGCCTTGAGTTGGACTACAAAAATACTTCCTTTAGGTTGATTTGGCTTAATGAAAATAGTGCCACCATGGAATGTGACAATTTTTTTACATAAATACAATCCCAGTCCAGTACCCTTGGTCGTTCTGGTTTGCTCTGCACCTACTCTATAAAATTTATCAAAAACTTTTGACCTTTCCTCTGGAACAATACCAATGCCTTGGTCTTTGACTGTTAATTCAATATCTGTTCCAGCTACATGTAAGTCAATAAATATAGGCGTCTCGGGAGCTGCATATTTATTGGCATTATCCAATAAATTATTAATCATTAACTGCAATAACAATGGTTCGCCTTGCAGTTTTATAGCAGCATCAATTGAACCAATGCATTGTCTATTGGAATATCTTTCTTCAAAAGATTGTATGCATTGAACAGCAATGACTGAAAGATCCACTAATTGTTTACTAATTTCATATTGCCCCGTTTCAAATTGCGATGCCAATAAAATATTATTACACAGCGCGTCTAATCGTCTTGTCTCTTTAAGCGTATTCTCAATTAAATGTTGTTGTTGCGCAGGCTGTAAATCTCTTTTTACAATTGTCTCTAAATTTAATTGCGTAACTGCAATCGGGGTCTTGAGTTCATGCGTGACCGCCATCATAAAATTTTGTTGTAAAGTAGAATATTTTAATTGCTTCAATAATGAACGGTATACATAAATTGCCCCTAGCAGAAATAATAATAAAAATGTCAATCCCTCCCCAATATATTGTTTCGTTTTTCTGGCAGCAAATGCTTCTATAGCAGTAACATGCTGTTGATCTATTTCGCCTTTAACTTTAAGCGTTTCAATTTTTGTGGCTGTTAGTAATTCATTTTGTTGCACAAGGGCCACATACCACCAAATAAACGCAGCGACCATATAGGTAAGAAATAGCCAATAAATGATTCTAACCCATACTAATTTTGATATGGAAAAAGGCATATTCATTTTATAAACTCGCTTTTTCTATTCGTATGCCTGTAGATAAAATATTTTGTAGCGGATCCTCACGCATCGTATGCTTGATGGTAAAGGAATGCATGCCATACTTTAATTTAATTGGCTTTGAATACAATGGAATACGCTGATCAAAGATATCATCCATTCCAGTACCTAGCCAACCTTTTTGATCATTCGCTAAATTCAAATTGAATGTTTCAGTTTTCGCATTTTCACCAGCACTCCTATGACTCAGCTCGATCCAGATATTTTTATAATGATATGCATTATGATGTCTGATGACAAAAATAATTTTATACAATTGGTTGGTATCGGTGATATTGAACAAATATTTTTCTGGCTTGGTGCTATTCCATTGATGGTCTGGATGAATTGTATTTTGTTCAGATAAGGGTATTGTTTGACAAGCAGCAATACTGATTAAAAAACAAATACCAAAAACTATACGATAATACTTCCCCATTTATAAAACGTTTAAGATTTGTTCTTTCGCTTTTTCTAATTCATCCTTCATCACAATCACTGCTTTTTGAATATCTACATCATTCGCCTTAGACCCAGTTGTATTAATTTCTCTGCCCATTTCTTGTAATACAAAAGATAATTTCTTCCCCTTATTTGGATCTTTTTCGGCAAGAATAGATTTAAAATAGGCACAATGGTTTGTTAGACGAACACGCTCTTCTGAGATATCAATTTTTTCGATATAATAAATCAATTCTTGCTCAAGACGATTGTTATCATACTTGTCTGGGCCTACATTTTGTTCTAATAATTTAATTAAGCCGTCTTTTATTTTGGTTCTTCTGTTTGGCTCAAGCACGGCGATTGCTGCTTGTTGCGCTTCAATCCCAGCAACTCGTTCTAGCAAATCCAATTCAATAGATTTTCCCTCTTCTTGTCTGTGTAAATTCAATAGTTCAATGGCTTGCTTTAATAAGCCAAAAATAGCAAGCTTTTCTTCTTCAGCTAATACTTCATTAGTAGAAGAAACCACATCTGGCATTTTCAACAGCGTACTCAAAATATTTTCCTTACCAATGCCTAGTTCATCTGCTAATTCAACGATAGGTTGGTAATAAGATTTTGCCAATGCTTTGTTGATATTGACCGGTTTTGAAGCACCATTGGATTTAACAAAAATAGAACACTCAACGCTGCCTCTAAATAAGTGCTCATTTAATGTGTTTCTGATTTCAACTTCAATAGGTTTTAATAAAGAAGGAATGTTTAAACGAACGTCAAATTGCTTTCCGTTTAAAGACTTGACTTCCACTAAAAGTGTTTTGTCGTTAAATGTCATTTCTGCCCTTCCGTAACCCGTCATTGAATACAACATAAGTATACCATTATTTAGTACATAAAGGTATTAAATAATGAGCTTGCAAGCGCTAAAGTTTGTACTTTAGCGAAGATTTTCACCCATGTACATTAAAGCACAAATACAAGCATTACAACAAACAACAAAGCAGTTTTTAACAGCTCCTTTAAGTATTGATTTAACGACTTTAAAGAAGGTATTACAGTTTCATGAATACCAATATTATGTAGTCAACGAGCCCTTGATAAGTGACTATGAATATGACCAACTTTTTCAAGCCTTATTGAGGATAGAAGCCACAGACCCCTCATTGATTACCCCAGATTCACCAAGTCAAAGAGTGGGCAATAGTTTAAATAGCAATTTTGAAACGGTACCACATTTGGTTCCAATGTTAAGCTTAGAGAATAGCTATAATGCAGAGGACCTCCATGATTTTGATCGTAAAGCAAGAGAAAGTGCTAGCCTCGATGCCATTACATATTGTGTTGAGCCAAAATTTGACGGTGCTAGTATTTCCTTGATTTATGAAAACGACCTCTTGGTGCGCGCCTGTACCAGAGGAGATGGTGTAGAAGGAGAAGACATTACCAACAACATTAAGCAAATTAGGTCCATTCCTTTGCAAATTCCACTTGCAGAAAATGGTATACAACAAATTGAAATTCGTGGCGAAGTCATTATGACTAAAAAAGCATTTGATGATTTTAATGACAAATTAAAATCCAAACAACAGTCACCCCTTGCCAATCCAAGAAATGCTGCTTCTGGCAGTTTAAGAATGAAAGATCCAAAGGAAGTGGCAGAAAGAAATTTAGATGCGTTCATCTATCATGTCAGCTATACCTTACCAATCCCAGGAAAAACGCTGAATCCGCTTTTGAAAACCCATAGTGGAACCCTGGAATTTTTATGGAATATGGGTTTTAGATCGCCTGAAAAAGAAAAACAAATAGTTTCTAAAATACAAGACGTCATTGATTACTGCGCTATTGCTGAATCTGGAAGAGACCAATTACCCTATGAGATTGACGGATTAGTGGTGAAGGTCAACGATCTAGCATTACAAGAAAAATTAGGCATGACATCACATCATCCTAGATGGGCCATTGCCTATAAATTTAAAGCAAGACAAGCCACTACTGTTTTAGAGCATGTAGAATTTCAAGTAGGAAGAACTGGCGCAGTCACCCCCGTAGCTAAATTAAAACCGGTGGCCATTGGAGGTGTCACTGTCTCTAGTATTTCAATTCATAACGAAGAATATATCATTGAAAAGGATTTGCTTTTAGGCGACACGGTCATTATTGAACGTGCTGGTGATGTGATACCGCAAATTGTCCATTCCATTGCAAGTCTTAGAACAGGCGATGAAAAAAAGATTCAATTCCCAACACATTGTCCTGTTTGTGCTACAGCCTTAGTTAAAGAAAGTACAGAAGCAGTTTGGAGATGTAATAATATCAACTGTAGTGCACAGATTGTGGAACGCATTGCACATTTCGTGAGTAAGGACGCAATGGATATTAAAAATTTAGGCGAGGCCAATATTAAAAAATTCTTTGAGCTTGGATTACTAAAAGATATCCCTGGTATTTATACTTTAAACTTTGAGCAGATTGGTCAAATGGAAGGATTTGGGAAAAAAAGTGTAGACAACCTAACCACTTCTATTGAAGCCTCTAAACAACAGCCATTGCATAGATTCATTTATGCATTAGGAATTCGATTTGTTGGAGAAACAACAGCTAAAACAATTGCAAGCAGAATTAACCATATACTTGATTTGACGCGCATCACCGAGGAACAATTATTAGAGTTCGAAGATATAGGTGTTAAGGTAGCAAGTAGTATTGTTCAGTTTTTTCACGACCCAATTCAACTCCATATGATTGAGTCACTAATCCAATTAGGATTGAATGTGGAACAAACTACGCATCAAGCAAAGGATGGATCACTTACAGGATTGAACTTTTTATTTACAGGCAGCTTGAAGCAACTCAAACGATCCGATGCAGAAGCCATGGTAGAAGCAAAAGGCGGACATATCTTGAGTGGTGTAAGTAGTAAGTTAAATTATTTAATCGTTGGAGAAGATGCTGGAAGCAAATTAGAGAAAGCTAAAAAAATTGCTTCAATAAAAATAATGACCGAGGCTGAATTTATAGAATTAATCAACAGCGATTCGAAATCCTAGTTGTTCGGTCAAAATTGAATTTCTATATTCCTATTTATTAAAATCGGTATCCTTTTCTAAATAATTCCTTTGGAAACTAAATATTCTGCTATCTGAACTGCATTGGTAGCAGCGCCTTTACGTAGATTATCACTTACAATCCACATGTTCAAAGTTTTTGACTGCGTTTCATCTCTGCGTAAACGACCCACAAATACATCGTCTTTCTCATGTGCCCATAATGGCATTGGATAAAATTGCGTGGCATCATCTTGTTGCACTAATACTCCTGGCGCATTAGACAAAATAGAAATCACATCATTTAATTCAAATTCATTTTCAAACTCTACATTCACACTTTCACTATGTCCTCCCACCACTGGGATACGAACGGTAGTAGCAGTTACTTTAATGGTATCGTCTTGCATAATTTTGCGAGTCTCTTTGATCATTTTCATTTCTTCTTTAGTATACCCATTTTCTAAGAAGACATCAATCTGAGGAATCACATTTAAATCGATTGGATATTGATAAGCCATTTGGCTTGATGTTAATTTTTCACCCTTACGCTCGCTGAACAATTGATCCACAGCTTGTTTCCCAGTTCCAGTCACACTTTGATAGGTGCTTACAACAACTCTTTTGATTGTATATTTTTCATGTAAAGGTTGCAATGCAACCACCATTTGTATGGTCGAGCAATTAGGATTCGCAATGATAAAATCTTCCACAGTTAATACAGAAGCGTTCACCTCGGGCACCACTAATTTTTTTGTTGGATCCATTCTCCATGCCGAAGAATTATCAATGACACGAATGCCGGCAGCTGCAAATTTTGGTGCCCACTCCAAAGAGGTCGTTCCGCCTGCAGAAAAAATTGCTATAGTAGGTTTTGCTGCAACAGCATCTTCCATAGACACAACTTGGTAGCCCTTACCCTTAAAGATGACTTCCTTCCCTACAGATCGTGGAGATGCTACTGGAATTAGTTCAGTTACAGGAAAATTACGCTCTGCAAGTATTTGTAATATTTTAGTGCCCACTAAACCCGTGGCACCAACTACTGCAACTTTCATATACTTAATTAAAATAAATCTTAGACTAACTCAATATCAAAGTTCACCAACTGAACAAAAGAAGCAACACGTTCTTTAATATCCTCGACACTAATCTCTGTCAAACGCTCCGTACCAAACTTCTCTACACAAAAACTTGCCATTGCGCTACCTAAAATAATTGCAGTCTTCATATTCTCAAACGAAATGTCTTTTGTTTTTGCCAAATGGGCTACAAATCCGCCTGCGAAAGTATCACCAGCGCCAGTTGGATCAAATACTTCTTCTAATGGTAATGCAGGCGCAAAAAAGACTTGATTTTCATGGAACAATAAAGCACCGTGTTCACCTTTTTTGATGATCACATATTTTGGACCCATCTCCATGATTTTTTTTGCTGCTTTTACCAAGCTATATTCTCCACTTAGTTGACGTGCTTCACTATCGTTTACCATTAAAACGTCTACTAAGCTTATGGTATGCTTTAAATCATCCAACATAATTTCCATCCAAAAATTCATCGTATCCATTACGATTAATTTTGGTCTATTTTTCATTTGTTTAATGACACTGCTTTGAACAGCAGGTACCAAATTACCTAACATTAAAATTTCACAATCCTGATAACTTTCTGGCACAACTGGTTGGAAATTTTCCAATACATTTAATTGTGTTTCCAACGTATCACGCGTATTCATATCTAAATGATATTTACCGCTCCAGAAAAAAGTCTTCTCGTCTTTTTTGATTTGTACACCTTCCAATATCACTCCTCTTGCAGCCAATGCATCTAATTGTGCTTGGGGGAAATCTCCACCAACAACTGAAATTTGCTTTACTGTGGTGAAATTAGAAGCACACCATGCAATATAGGTTGCTGCACCACCAATGATTTTATCACTTTTCCCAAAAGGGGTTTCAATGGCATCAAAAGCCATAGATCCAACGACTACTAAAGACATGTGTAATTTTTTGATTTTCAGTTGCGAAACTACGATTTTTAAGCCTTCTATCCCAAAGCATTCTAAATCGAAGTACTTCTACGAACGCAAGTGATTGATAACCAAAAAACTAACAAAATCAAATGAATTAATCAAAAATTAACGAAAAACTTGGTTTTTAATCAATAGTTTTGTGCTAATAATTGTTCAAAATAATCTTATGGCTAGAATAAAAACAGAGAAAAACGGTTCCAGAAAGGACGTAATTGTGCGTAAAGCAGCCACGCTTTTTAGAGAAAAGGGCTATAAAGCGGCAAGTATGCGCGATTTAGCGGAAGCTGTTGGCGTGGAAGCTGCAAGTTTGTACAACCATATCAAATCAAAAAGCGAGTTATTGCATGAATTGGTATTCAATGTTGCCAATCGTTTTGTGTTAAAAATTGATGAGATTGAATCAGAGCCCATTAGTTCATTAAAAAAAATGGAGAAAATCCTACGATTCCATATCGTAGAGATGATTTATAATTATGAAGAAGTCTATGTAAGTGATAGAGAATGGAAACACCTTTCTGATCCCTATTTATCCAATTACCAAAATCAAAGAAGGGTTTATCGTAAAAGATTGGCTGCAATTATTGAAGAAGGGATAAGGAATAAGGAAATTAAGCCAATTGATGCTCCAACAGTAGTGCTTATATTTTTACATGCAGTTAGTGGAATCGAAAGCTGGCACCGTTCTACAAAAAAAATTAGCGCAGAGGAACTAGAACTAAACATGGTTGCTATTTTAATTGATGGCTTAAAGTCAAATAGTTAAATTATTTTACCACTTGATTGTAGTAACTTTGTAACTTATAAAAAGTACTAGTGTCAGAAAGAAATAATTTTATTGATTACATCCGAATTTTTGCCCATAGTGGTCATGGCGGAGCTGGTTGTAGACATTTTCTACGAAACAAATTGACGGCTAAAGGTGGACCAGATGGTGGTGATGGCGGGAGAGGAGGACATGTGATTCTAAGAGGTAATTCCCAACTTTGGACCTTATTACATTTACGCTATCATAAAAATGTATTGGCAAAAGACGGAGAGAATGGCTCTAAAAATAAATGCACAGGTAAAGACGGCGAAGATATTATTATTGAAGTACCCTTGGGAACCATTGCAAGAGACGAAGAAACAGGTGAAATTGAAGCAGAGATTTTATATGATGGACAAGAAATTGTTTGGATGAAGGGTGGTCGAGGTGGATTGGGTAACTGTAATTTTGCCACGCCTACACAACAAGTTCCCGAGTATGCCCAGCCTGGAGAAGATGGGATAGAGGGATGGAAGCAAATTGAATTAAAAGTTCTTGCAGATGTTGGATTAGTAGGATTCCCAAATGCAGGCAAATCGACACTCTTATCAGCAATTACAGCAGCAAAGCCAAAAATTGCAAACTATGCTTTTACGACTTTGACGCCTCAATTAGGTATGGTTGAATATAGAAACAATCGATCATTCTGTATTGCAGATTTGCCTGGAATCATTGAAGGCGCAGCAGAAGGAAAAGGTTTAGGACATCGATTCTTAAGACATATTGAAAG
>JBIKJM010000212.1:0-2701 GCA_044360985.1 Sediminibacterium sp.
CTGAGATTCGTTATGGAAAATTAAAAGAACAAGAAACCCTTTTATTAGAGTGCACCAATCAATTAAATGAATTAGGAGAAGAAGGCAAGCGTTTAATGAAAGAGGAAGTAGATGCAGATGATATCGCAGAAAATATTGCAAAAGCAACAGGCATACCCGTGCATAAAATGATGCAATCTGAAAGAGAAAAATTATTGCATTTAGAAACGGCTTTGCATGAAAGAGTAATTGGTCAAGAAGAAGCTATCACAGCAGTATCAGATGCAATAAGAAGAAGTAGGGCTGGATTACAAGATCCTAAGAAGCCAATTGGTTCATTTATCTTTTTAGGTACAACTGGTGTGGGTAAAACAGAATTGGCAAAAGCATTGGCTAATTATTTGTTTGATGACGATAGTATGATGACTAGGATAGATATGAGTGAGTACCAAGAAAAGCATACCGTATCAAGATTAGTGGGTGCCCCTCCAGGATACGTGGGCTATGAAGAGGGTGGACAGTTGACAGAATCGGTGCGTCGAAAGCCTTATAGCGTAGTGCTTTTGGATGAAATTGAAAAAGCGCATCCGGATGTTTGGAATATTTTATTACAAGTATTGGATGATGGACGATTGACGGATAATAAAGGAAGGGTGGTTAATTTTAAAAATACCATCATTATTATGACAAGTAATATTGGAAGTCATTTAATTCAAGATGCATTTGAGGAGGTGACAGATCAAAATTTAGAAGAAAAAACAGCATTAGCGAAAACAGAAGTGATGGATTTGCTAAAACAAACGATCCGTCCTGAATTTTTAAATAGGGTAGACGATATCATCATGTTCTCTCCATTATTAAGAAAGCAGATGGCTTCGATTGTTCAAATTCAATTGAAACAATTAAAGTCCTTAGTGGCTGAAAACGGCATGCAAATTGAATTTACAGATTACCTTATTGAACACCTCTCAGAACAGGGTTTTGACATGCAGTTTGGAGCTAGGCCTTTAAAGCGCTTAATTCAGAAATTAGTGGTGAATGAATTGAGTAAGCAAATTTTAAGTGGCGCCATTGATAAGTCCAAAAAAGTCTTAATTGATATTTTTGACGGGGTGGTTGTCTTTAGGAACGAAGGATAATTTAATAAAGGCTTCATCCTGAATCCTTCAAAAGGTTTTGAAGTCTTGATAGGTACTTGTATATTTGACGGATAGGCAAATTTGCGCTATCCGTCAAATTATTTTATGGCAAATACAAAGAAGGCAGCAGTTGGATTCATTTTCTTGACATTGGTCATTGATATTGTTGGACTCGGCATCATCATTCCTGTGGTTCCACAATTAATAAAGGGTTTGCTGCATACTAGTGATTTAAGTAAGGCGTCTTTATATGGTGGTTGGATGACATTTTTATATGCGACCATGCAATTTTTATTTGCACCATTCATTGGAAGTTTAAGTGATCAATATGGCAGAAGGCCAGTACTATTAATCTCGCTATTAGGCTTTGGGTTGGATTATTTATTCTTAGCATTTGCGCCTTCTATACTTTGGTTATTTGTTGGGCGCACCATTGCTGGTATCACTGGTGCAAGTGTGACGACTGCATCTGCTTACATGGCGGATATCAGTGACGATTCAAATAGAGCACAAAATTTTGGAATGATTGGCGCTGCTTTTGGAATTGGATTCATTATTGGTCCCATGCTAGGGGGCTTTTTAGGAGAAGTCAGTCCTAGACTGCCTTTTATTGTTGCAGCATGTTTGGCTTTGTTAAATGTGGTTTATGGTTATTTTGTTTTGCCTGAATCTTTGCCGGTAGAAAATAGAAGGGCTTTTGATTGGAAAAGATCGAATCCTATTAGCTCATTAGTACATTTAAAAAAATATCCTGCCGTATCCGGATTAATTTTTGCTTTGCTATTTATTTATTTAGCTGTGCATGCAGTTCAAAGTAATTGGAGTTTTGCCAATATGGAGAAATTCAAATGGTCACCAAAAATGATCGGACTGTCTTTAGGGATGGTAGGGCTCTTGGTGGGTTTAGTCCAAGGTGTTTTGATTCGTTATATCAATCCAAAAATAGGCAACGAGAAATCGGTCTATTTTGGCATTGCTTTATATGCTTTGGGCTTGATCTTATTTGCTTTTGCAAGCAGCTCATGGATGATGTTTGTTTTTTTAATCCCCTATTGCTTAGGGGGCATTTCTGGACCAGCATTGCAAGCATTGATTTCAGTGCATGTGCCCAAAAATGAACAAGGAGAATTGCAGGGCTCGTTAACAAGTATCATGAGTGTGACTTCCATTGCCGGACCCCTTATTATGACAAGTTTATTTGCCTATTTTACCAAGCCAGGCAATCCAATTTATTTTCCAGGGGCTTCTTTTTTAATGGGCGCAGTATTTATGATCATTAGTGCCTCCATTGCCTATACCGTTTTAAAGGGAGAAACTAAGCCAATTAAGGCTTAGAGTCCCTTACTGTTGTTATATTTGTGGCTCAATAAAGGCCAAAATATGTCTCCATTAATGCAACAGCTAGAAGCAACTGCAGGGTTTATACAGTCAAAAATTAATGCAAAAGCAAATACAGCTATTATCTTAGGTAGTGGATTGGGTAATTTATCAAGTGTAATTGAAACTGAATTTAGTATTCCTTATAGTGAAATTCCAAACTTTCCCGTGAGTACCGTTGAGGGCCATAAAGGAAGATTGATTTT
>JBIKJM010000213.1:0-2679 GCA_044360985.1 Sediminibacterium sp.
ATTGATGTCGATCATCATTGCAGCAGGTCCTAGTCCATGTGTAGGATACAATTCACCATTCCTATATAAGGAGTGGTTTGTTCTCCATTTTGCCTCACTATAGCCTTTATCCCCAAATTCAGCCCCTGAATTATAGGCAGTTACACCATTATTGAACTTAACACCCCTTAAATCGTGCTCATAACCACCTTGTAAGTGTAATAATTCCCCAAACATGCCTTTTCTAACCATATTATAGACCGCCAATACATCACGACGATAACATACATTCTCTAAACACATCACCGGTACATTGTATTTTTCACTGGCGTTCACCACATCCCAGCACTCCTTTATATTGATAGCACCACAGACTTCAACACCTGGAATAATGCCATTTTTAATGGCTTCTATGGCTTGAGGGATATGCCATTCCCATGGAGTAGCAATGATGACTGCATCAATATCTGTTCTTTTAAGAAGGTTTTTATAGTCTTCCTTGCCATTTTTATACTCTATTGCAGCTGCTTTCCCAGCCTTTTTAAGAATGTTTTGGGCATCTGCCATCATCTTTTCATCCGGATCTGCAAATGCAACGACCATCACATCTGGGCGCTGAACCAATAATTCAATATGATTTTGACCACGAAATCCAGTTCCAATGACACCAATTTTTATGATCTCTTTTTTTGCGTTGGATTGTGCTTTTATAAATTGAGGGCTTAAACTTAAAGCGATAGATGCTAAGCCAGCGTCTTGAACAAATTTTCTTCTAGAAGGATGTAATGGCATAGTAGATGTTTGTATAGGATGTTTATCCTACAAAATACAACCTATTTTCAATACAACAAACTGTCTACAGATCGAATTAAACCTATATTAATTGCTTATAATTAACATTATGTTAAATAGTATAATCAAGATAATACCCTTTTAGTAACTTATGCTTCATCAAACTTTTTAGATTCTGTTTTTGTATTGGTTGGTTCAGTGCATTAAAAAAGCCCACCCGTTTGGGAAGGCTTTAAATATTTGATTGGGATAAAATCAAGACTTAAAGTCTATTGATATTTATCGTGCAATAAATCGTATTTGTTAAATTTAGCATCTAACTCATCATATAACTTTTGATTGGCTCTATTCTTATCTCTTTTAGCACTATATAAAGTTGCTAAGAAATCCACAGATCTAGCAGCTACATTCTTTTCTGTTCTATTTAAGGTTGTTTTATCCTTTATAATGTTAAATGCATTTTCGATCCACTCAATGGCCTGATCCACTTTTGCTCTCATTGGTGCATCTAAAGCAGCATTCAATTTTTTGATTGAATCTAATTGTGCCTTGAATGCAGCATCAAAAGCTAATTTTTTCTTAGGATCTTTAGGAGCAACTGGCTTATTGGTATTTAATTGTTGTAAGGCTCTGATATTGTTACCAAATTGATCATCTAATACGGTGTATTGGTTATAATAACTAATACCCACATTAAATGCAGCTGCAAAATTTTGATTGTTCAACTTATATGCCCTCATATAGGCATCCGCTGCTTTATCTAAGAAATAATTTGCTTTATCATCAGTTAATCCTTCTGCATTTCTTGCTGACATAAACATGTCACCATACATTTGTGATTCTGTTTCGTTGATTGAATTTGAAGTTACTTGTGCTTCATACGCTGCCACCTTTTCTTCTATCGTTAAGTTTTTATCAATATACTCTGCTCTATATTCAAACCATTTTTCTTCAGGGTAATTCTTTTCTGAAACTGCATAGTATTGATCAAATAAAGCTTTGTTCTTTTTTTCTGCTGCCTTTATCAATACATATTTATACATGTCTATAACATCAGCAGTTTTCATGTTTGCATCCATCATTCTAGTGTAATACTTTATAGTAATATCTTCATTACCTGCATTTTGATTAGAATAACCTGCATACATTAATGTGGTGGTATCAAATGGTTGTTTATTACTAGACCATCCTTTAGAAAAAATGATATCACTTATAAAAACCGCTCTATCAAAATTAGCAGCAGCATCCTTCCACTTTTTTTCACCAAAAGCAGCTACACCATCCTTAAAACTTTTGATATAGACATCAAAAAAAGGCTCCTGACCACTTTTTACTGCAATGACGAATTCTGGGTCCGCTTTAATATAGTTTTCTAAACTCTTTGATAATTTCTCTGAAGCGTCTGGATATTTAACTGCTGGATCCTTAGATAAACCTGCATAAATTTTTGATTTCCAGTAATACCCTTCTGCAGTTGTTTCTATACTCGGTTTTTTGGCAACCGCTTTTTCATATTCTGTCTTGGCAACCTCAAAATTATTTAATAATAAGCCCGTCTCCACTTTTTTAAAGTCTTGAGCGAAAGCTGTTTGCATCAATGTCATCAAAAACATTGCACCAATCCATTTTTTCATAATGATTATTTTAATGTACTAAAGTTATAAAATTTATGCTTCGGGTGTATCATCACCTTCGTTGTTCAAAGTGTCGTCGATTAGGTCGTCTGCAGCTTCATTTGAAATATTACTTGAATTGTCATTTGTAACTATTTCATTATCAGTGTTTTCTCCTTCTTCTGGTACATCTTGTTCTTCGATCTTAGAGGTTGCTGCAATTTCATCGTTTTCGTCTAAACGAATCAATTTAACACCCTGTGTTGCTCTACCCGCTTCTCTAATATCTGCGACA
>JBIKJM010000214.1:0-2676 GCA_044360985.1 Sediminibacterium sp.
TTATGATTTGCTTTTGGCATACGTTGTACCTCTAAACTTAGCATCCCCAATTGATACATCACATGTGGCACACAGGATGGAACCAATCCTAGATCCTCGCCACAAATCAACATATTTGTGGAGCGCTTTAACATGGGTAATTTTTTCATTGCTTCTTTTTCCCAAGCAGCATCCTGACGTTTAAAGAAGTAGTCTAAGTACAATTCATTCAATTTGTATTGAGTGCTTTCATTAAAATGTTTAAATGAACTTGTATTTCCAATGTTAAATCTAAAATGATAGGTTTGTGGTTGCTCCCCTTCAAGCAAAATTACATTCGTAATTAAATGATATAAACCTTGTTTTATTTTAGTATTGAATTCTGTTTGTTCCTGTTGCACAAAATGCGATTCAACTAAACGTTGTGTTTTAAAAGCAGGTAGCAATGCATAATGTCCATCCCCTATTGATTCAAGGAAATTAGATTTGATATAATTATTATCATAACCAAAAACCTGAAACAAAATTGTTTCATTGATATAGGGCATTGTGAATCGATAATGATCAAAGGCAATCCCTTTTGCATTGAATTCATTGATGCTAACTGGTATTGCTGGAACAAAATGCCCCAAGATACCTTCTACTGCGTGCATTGGTATACTCCAAATTCTAAAAAATCCTAAAATATGATCGATCCTAAATGCATCAAAATAGTATTTCATTTGATCAAACCTAGACTTCCACCAAGCAAAGCCATCTGCTGCCATCTGCTCCCAATTGTATGTTGGGAATCCCCAGTTTTGACCAGACACAGCAAAATCATCTGGCGGTGCACCCGCTTGCTTATCCATATGAAATAAATGTGGATGCTGCCATGCGTCTGCCCCAAATCGATATACCCCAATTGGGATATCTCCTTTTAAGACCACACCCTGTGCATGTGCATAATCTGTCGCTGCTTTTAATTGAAGGTGTAAATGAAATTGTACAAAATAAAAGAAGGCAATTTCAGAATGAGTCTTTGATTTTGTATCTGCCAATTGATCGATTTCTGTTGCATTAAATTTAGCATGACTTGGCCAAGTGTTAAAGTCTACAGTCCCATACAAATCTCGCAAGTAAGAGAATGCACTATATGAAACTAACCAGGCTTGATTGTCTTTAAAAAATTGTTTAAATGCAGGTGTTGCTAAATCTCTTTTCCCATTGATAGCATAAACTGCTTTTAATGCTTTCCATTTCACAGACAGCACTGCTTCATAATCTACTACAGTCAAATTATTCAATGCGATTTGTTGATCCACTGCGTCTTGAATTAAATGCATTTGATTGGCATCTACTAATTCAGATAGACGAATATACATTGGATGCAAAGCAAAAGCAGAAATGGCAGCATAAGGATAGGAATCCATCCAGCTATGTGTTGCCGTTGTATCATTGATAGGCAATAACTGTATTAATTTTAAACCAATTTTTTTTGACCAATCTGCCAATGATTTAATATCGGAAAATTCCCCTACACCAATACTTTGATTGGATCTTAATGAAAAAACAGGAATGGCAACTCCTGCTCCTTTCCATTGATTGTGTCCTACTTGTGCAAATCCATCTTGTACCAGTACTAACTTATTTTTACTAACTGGCTCATACAATACCCTATTATTGCCAGATTCAAACGAAACAAACTTTTTTAGAACCGTATCATAAATACCAAACTTATACACCAAAGGAAAATCGCAGTTGCTTAAATTCAAAGCAATTTCAAAATAAGGTTGATCCAGAATTTTGTTTAAAGGCAATGCTTTAGTAGCATCCCAACCACCAATTTCCTTTGCCTCTCCAACGATACAAATTGTTTGATTTGGAGATAGTAATGGGGCTTTCGCTCTAAAAACATGGGTTGCATTTTTTGGATGGTCTGGTTTTACTTGATGCCCTTTGCTTTGTAATAACACATTTGCAAAAGGTGCAGTATAAAATGCATTATCTATATACCCAGTAAAATTCCAAGCATCTATCAAAACCAATTCCTTTGTGGCCAATTGATCCACTATGATGGATTTATCTGAACCCCAATCAAAAATTCTAGTTCCATCGTCATTTTGAATAAAATAACTATACTGTATCGTTTCGGACTTCAACAATCCTTTTGTTGCTAAATGCAAAACCCAATAATCCTCATTTAAATAAACCATTGGAACAGCTTGTTCAATGTTGCTATTCCCTAATAAAGGATGGTTACCAGTAATGAAAATAGTTTGACCAAAATTGGTCTTAAACCTTAAATGGAAATTCAGTTTTTCAATCATAATCAATCTTGTTTCGAATGGCGCTAAAGATAATTACAAATTCTATGAAATAGCCTTAACTAATCAAATTATTGTATCTTGCTTTCGACCAAGAATGGGATCAATGGACAAAATAATTATCTATACTGACGGCTCGGCAAGAGGCAATCCAGGACCAGGCGGTTTTGGTGCCATTTTGATATGGGGCGATAAGGTCAAAGAGATTGCCGAAGCCTATCGGCATACCACCAATAATAGAATGGAGCTATTAGCTGTGATTAAAGCAATTTCAATTTTAAAGACTAAAAAATTACCGATTCTTGTATATACAGATAGTAAATACGTAGTTGAATCTGTAGAAAAAAAGTGGTTAGACAACTGGATTAAAACAGACTTTAAAGGAGGCAAG
>JBIKJM010000043.1:0-8803 GCA_044360985.1 Sediminibacterium sp.
TGTAGAATACCTTTAAATCCCTCCACATTTGGTTAGAATGTAGTACAATATTGGCTACAAAGCCTCTCAACAAAGTTGAGAGGCTTTGGGTAAGGCGACTATTTAAGGATGACAATGCGCAGCATTGGCAATCCCGTTAAATCCTGGGTCCTTTGCTATTTATTTCCAAAGGCTGAATACATCCAGATAGTTTTTTCTTGTTGTCTTATGTAGTCACTCATTAAAGATGAAGTCCCTTCGTCATTCGCTTTATTGGCGATACTTAAAATTTCTCTCTCTAATTTAATCAATGTGCTAAGTGATGTAATAATTGCTTCGATACTTTTTGTAGCACTGTCAACATTAGTTAGTTCCTTAATTGTAGCAATTTTGATATAACTGCTAAATGAATGAATAGGGGTGCCTTCTAGGGTTAAAATTCTTTCAGCTATTTCATCTACTTTTAAATTTAGATCCGTATAAAGCTCTTCAAATTTGATATGCAATTCAAAAAATTTATCCCCTTTAATATTCCAATGTAGCCCTCTTGTATTCATATAGAATATTTGAGTATTTGAGAGAAGTAGGTTTAATTTGTCTATCAAGTTTGTTGCAATTTTTTTATCGATTCCAATTTTATTTGTTTTCATTTTATTGATTTCTACAAACTTACATCTTGTAAATTCATTTTTGGGTGATATTTATCACTTTTTAAGGTATAATTGTTGAGTAGTTTTGTTGTATATAATACAAAATCAAATACAATTGAAAACGTGACTATTACAATTCGATTTAATCATTTATCTTTGCGTATTGAAAAAAATTATCAAATCAACAGTAAGAAAGGAATTATTTTATTTTAAAGCATCTTATACTTTGAAGATAATTGACTAAGAAATTCATTATGATAAATTTGAATAAATTCGAGATAGTAAATGTGCTTAAATTCTCAAAATACCTATTAATTAATCTTATCTGTAATTTGTTTGTTGTTGTAGCAAATGGACAAAAAATAAAAGAATTTATCGTTAATAAGAAAGAACATTTACTTGAAGAATTCCAAGATAGTTCTGGCAAATCCAATTATATCGTATATCCTACGCTTGCTTATACTCCTGAAACAAAAACAGAAATTGGACTTGTGAATCTTTATCTTTTCTATGCCAATCAAAATAATAAAAATAGGCTTAGTGAGATCAATACATTTAGTTTTTATACTGCACAAAAACAATATGGTGTTTTGCTTGATCATGCTATTTATGGCGATGGAGATAAATGGTTTTTTCTGGGTAGAGGTAAATTTCAATATTTCCCAATGAAATATTACGGTATTGGTATTAATACCCCCGAGGAAGGATACGACATTGTAAGTAATACCAATATTCAACTTCGTGAAAGAGTGCTCAGAAAAATTAGAGGCAATTTTTTTATTGGAGCGGAATTTGATTTTCAAAAAATGTATAATGTAGAATTTTCAGTATCGAATCCAGTTGATTATGATTATCCAACTGGATACAAGGGTTCTAGTAATATTGGTTTTGGAATGGGTCTGGTATTTGATAACAGAAAAAACGTAATGAACGTAAGAAAGGGCTTGTTCGCTGAACTAGCTTTCCTCAATTATTCTAAATCCTTTGGTAGCACCAATTCTTTGGTTAGCACACAGTTTGATTTCCGTTATTTTAGAACAGGATTTACTCCAAAAGATGTTTTAGCACTTCAGGGATCAGCACTATTCAATAATGGAGATGTTCCTTTCAACCAAATGGCCATGATTGGGGGTGAGAGTATGATGCGGGGATACTATCTTGGAAGATTTAGGGATAAGAATTTTCTCACATCACAGGCCGAATATAGGTTTCTTCCCTTTGGATTCAGCAAAAGATTGGGTGCGGCCGCCTTTATTTCAACAGCTACAGTTGCGCCATCTGCAAAAAGTTTATTTTCATCATCATTTAAGATGGCTGGAGGCGTTGGAGCAAGGTATCTCATCTTTAAGTCAAAAGATATTTTTGTGCGTTTTGATCTCGGGTTTACTCCTGAGGGTAACGGATATTATTTTTACATAGGAGAAGCTTTTTAGCGTTAATTAGTTTTATCAAATACAGTCTTCCCCCAATCCTAGTTTTAATAGGTGCAATTAGTATGACAACTTCAGTAATTTGGTTAGGTTTTTCATTTTTTTCTATAAAAAGTTTTGAAAAAACTAATTAATAGAGTAAAATCAGCGCTCTTTTTTAAAAATTCCTGCTACTAAAAAACCCATCAGACCACCATATAATGTACTGTTAATTGGCTTAGAAGTAATCATGCATGTTCCGCTAGAACATCCAACAAATTTCCAATATAAGAAACCAGCAATTGCCCCAAGGGTAATGCCTATTAATTCTCGTTTATACTTATGAAATAGTAAAGTCATATTTATCTAATTTTTGATTCAAGTCCAAACCAAGAACCACCATTATATACTTCGATACCTGCAGATTTTAATACAGATTTAGCCATGCCGCTTCTGGCGCCACTTTGACAAACTGTAATGACAGGCTTATTCCACTTTTTAATAGTACTGATTTCTCTTTGAATAGTATTCACAGGAATATTTTTAGATCCCTTTATATTGCCTTTGTCAAATTCTTGAGCAGAACGGACGTCTACAATAATAGCACCTGCCTCTTTGAGTGCTTTAAAATCAGTTCCAGGGCCAAATAGTTTTTTGAAAAAGCTGAACATATAAATTATTGTTTATGATATTATTTAAACTAAAAATTTCTCCTCCTTAGTATTCTATTTTACAAAAGTATATAAACTCAATACCATATTGGGTGATATATATCACATATATCTTATTTGAAGGAATGTAATATTTGTCACAAAGAGTCAGTTTTCATTGCTTTAATTTTATAGAAATACTAATTATGAGAAAATTACTTTCTAAAATTGATTATACACTAACATTTAGATTATTACTGAGTGCTGCTATGTGTTATACAGGCTACATACAAAATGATTACATGTCAGGCATCTTTGGTTTATTCTTGGCTATATATGCTATAATAGCTGCAAAGTATAAAATTGGTTGTGGATACAGTGGATGTACTTATACCCCAAGCTATAGATCAAAATTGAAAGTGGATGAAGAAGTTAATCATATTGAGTTTACCGAAATAAAAAAATAATTATGTCCAGTCCTGAAACATTTGCAACAATCATTAATGGTGAATTACCTGTATTAGTTGACTTTTTTGCAGAGTGGTGTGGCCCTTGTAAAATGATGCCTCCCATTTTGGAACAAGTTAGAGATAAGTTAGGTGGTAAGGTTCGTATTATAAAAATTGATGTAGATAAAAATCAAAAACTAGCTTCGGAGTTAAATGTATCTAGTGTTCCAACGCTCGCCATTTTTGTAAAGGGTGAAATTAAATGGAGACAGCCTGGTGTTCAACAAGCCAATACACTAGTTCAGCTTTTAAATAAATATTTAGTATAACAATATA
The DNA here is from genome assembly GCA_044360985.1 of Sediminibacterium sp. Classification (GTDB taxonomy): domain Bacteria; phylum Bacteroidota; class Bacteroidia; order Chitinophagales; family Chitinophagaceae; genus Sediminibacterium. Next base: position 3,474 of record JBIKJM010000043.1, read on the forward strand.
GCTCTGCGTGCGGAAAACACCTCCTGAATTCGACTAAAATCGGTCGTTTTCCGTTTTGTGAAAACATAACTGATTCCAAATTTATGCCAATGCATTTTTAAGTGCTGTTTTATTAGAACCATTAATTCCTGCTTGATGTTTGCCTGAGGTTTTTTTTAAAAAAGAGCCCCCTATTACTAGAGGTCTCAGTCGTATTTTCACAAACTTAAAACATATTAATTACTTAAGATTTACAACATCTTTAGTATCATAAATAGGCCACTCGTAAGTAATTTTTACTCTTTACTCTTTAAAACAGCTAATGCTTCCTCCGAAAGATTTTTTATGCGTAAACAAAAGAACCGGCAACTATTTAAGTTTTATAACTTTAAATAGTTGGGATGTGTGTGCAAACTGTGTAAGGTAATTTACATAAGAATGAAAACCCTATCTTTGATAGTATTGATCCGTTTAACTGTTTTGATATCCGGGATAAAGTTGATTGATTTATTTTGACTGTAAACAATTATTTCCCATGTTCCGTTATCGAATATTTCTTTTATTTGCTTTAAGCTAATTTTTGTAGTGTATCGTGATGTAAATCCTGTTTTATTTTTTTCGTTAAACAATAAAACAAGTTTGTCATTTTTTATTTCAAAATCCTTATTTGATATTTTAATACTGTCAATAGTTTTGTAAATACTAGAAGAGGTTATGCTAAAATTTACTGTAGCAGTGTCTTTTATTTCGTTTTTATGTCTGAAAGTAATATCAAATAGAATCCCCTCGTTTAAGGCATCATTATTAAAATAAATAGGGTTTATAAAGTATTGTGTACCAGCTTCACCAACATAAAATGTTTCGAAATAATTTTTGCCAGATTTTGTTGTAGATGGTTTAACTGAAAAACAGCCAAATAGCATCAATGAAATTAAAAAAATGGAAATGTATTGTAGATAAGATGTATTGCGATTTTTAATCAAAAGATTTTTCATGGTTTAATTTTAAATCGACTTGAAAGTACATTTATGTTGAATAATGAATCTGATAATTTTGAAGAGTCTGATATAGTTAATATGAATACCAGATTTTTACTAAAATTTCTAGTGTAAATCGTTGCTTGTTCTTTCTCGCCAGCAAACTTTTTAAAAAAGTAGTTAGTTTTATCGCTTTCGAAAAAAGTTTGTTTTGAGGTCGTTGTAAAATTATAATCGCTCAATTTTTTTATTGACGTATTAAATGGGATTCCAATAAATATAAGGTAATTATCAGATTTTATACACCTATACAAGGGAATTTGGATTGCTTTATTATTGAAATATGAATTAAATATTGCTTTTTTAGTAGGGTCTATTGTAGCAATTTCTTCACCTTGATTTAAATTAAAAGAGACTTCGTTGAATAAATATATACCGGGTTCTTGTTTAGATGAACAGGATGTAATTGTTAAACAAACTAATAAATACAGGATTAAAAATCTCATCAAGGAAGTATAAAAAACTCAAGGGGATACATCCCCTTGAGTTAAATTGAATATTATTCTCCAGTTACAATTGTCTTGTAAGTAACAATTAAGTTTAAAACGTTACTTTGCTTGATATCAACTGTAGAGATTTTAGTAATTCCTGCATTTTTAGCAGCAGTTCTGATACTTGCGTCAGCATCAAAAAATAGAACACCAAAATAACCTGTTGCACTTGCTTCTCCAACTTTGTTTCCAACTGGATTGCTTGTAGCTGTTACTGGTAAAGTTAGTGAACAGCTTGACATCATTACAACTAGTGCAAGTGATGCGAAAATTGATCTTGCTTTCATTTTTAAAATTTGATTTTTGTTTTCCTACTATTAAGGCTTTTCGGAATATGCCCCGTTTTTTTGAGTGGGTTCTGGACTCCACTTTAAAAATGTATATTAATATTTTTGAGATTTAAAGTCTTCAAAATGTTTGTTTTAGAATGATTATTTAATTCCAATCGAAACATTTAATACCGTTATGAAGATATTAAATTATTTCATATTTGAAAAATATATTCCAAAAAAATTATATAAATATTATCCATATTTAAGGTTCTAAATTGGCGAGGTATCTCAGTTGGTTAGAGCACAGGATTCATACCCTGAGGTCACAAGTTCAAATCTCGTTCTATCTATATGAAAATCAATGACTTACGTTAAATCGTGGGTCCTTTGTTGCGTGCCGAAAACACCCCCTAAAATTGGCCCAAATCGGTTGATTTCGTTTTTGTGAAAGCATAACTTATTACAAATCAACGCCATCCTGTTAAATCCTGTGTCCTTTGCTTAGTGAGTTTTAGTGACGCTTATCTGAAATTCAGCCATAAATTTTTAAAAAATCTTAAATTTGAATAGTGGAAATGTTCACTTTATTTGAATTCATAGAGTATGCGTAATTTAATTTTTCTTAGTTTCTTAATTTGTTTAACTGGGTGTGTAAAATCAAATCCCGATCAAATACAAATTAAAATAGAAGATCCCGCATCGCAGTTGGCATTATGGAAAAAGAAGGGTATTTCTAATTATGAAATGACCATGAAAATATCCTGTTATTGTCTTCAAGGAAGAGTTGGTCCACATCTTATCGTTGTGGAGAATGATAAAATCAAGACAGTGAATAATCTGCCATATGATTCAACTAAAACTGGGCCAATTTTAACCATCAATGAATTATTTGATTTCATAATTATCAGTTTAGCTAAAAATCCCTATCAGCATTCTTTAGATTATAATACAATCTTTTATTATCCAAAAAATATATATTTTGATTTCAGTAAGCAGATTGCAGATGAAGAAATTGGTTATGAGATTACTTCTTTTAAAGCATTATAATAAAAATATATTCATACCAACAAAGATTATAAAATACTTAGTCGGTTTTTTTATTCTTTTAAACATCTCTTGCAATAAGTCAAATAATACATCATTAGCTTGCTTTAAAGGAAAGCTTGTGTTGAAAGGGCTTTGTATGAATTATGTAATTCAAATAACCGAGGGTGATGTAGATAAGGCATTGTTTGAAAGTAGTTGGCAAAATCCATCAACGAATACTACCTATCAAAATGTCTTTGGTTTAGCAAGTATCTGCACTTTTCCATCTACTATAAAAGAAGGGGATGAATTTTATTTTTCTATTCCTAAGCGTCCAATCGTTCAAACTTGTGCTCAGTGTAAAGCATATAGTCCAACTCCAAATAAAATGATTTACATAGAAATCTGTAATAAGTAATCAGTCTAAAGCAGAAACATAAAGGACGAAAGTTATTTTGTGATTTCTTCCATGTGTCATGAAAAAGAGATAAAAGACATACAAAATTTACAGAATCTAATGTGTAATAGATATTGATTGTAAATTATTATATACAAAATGTATAAAATAATTGTCTAAATGTATATTATACTATACATTTGGCAAAACTACACAAATATGAAATCTCTACTATTACCACAGGTTTATAAAAAAATTGGATGGTTTTTGTTGTTTCCAGCATTCATTGCTGGTCTCTATTTATTAATTTGGGGTACTACAAATACATATAATCCTCGAATCAAAACCTATGGATATTTTGGGTCTGTTTTTGCTTCGGGAAAACCAGTTATAAGATTTGACTATATTGAACTTATGCCTAATTTATTTTCAATACTCTTTCTTGCAGGTGGTATATTAGTAATGTTCTCAAAGGAGAAAAAGGAAGATGAATATATCAATCAAATCAGGTTAAACACATTGCAATACGCTGTTTTTGTAAATTACATTCTATTATTTCTATGTATGATTTCTATACATAGCTTTGAATTCCTAAATGTATTGTTTTACAACTTATTTACAATTATCATTATTTACATTTTAAGATTTCATTTTTTAATCTATAAAAATTCAATAAATAACAATGAACAATAAGATTAAAATTGAACGTGCGGTGAATAATCTTACACAAGAACAGTTGGCGGAGAAGGTTTCTGTTACAAGGCAGACCATCAATGCCATTGAATTGAAGAAATTTGTTCCTTCAACCGTCTTGGCCATGAAGATTTGTAAGGTCTTCAATAAGTCAATAGAAGAGGTATTTGGTTTAGAGGATACTGACTAATTGGTTTTATCAAATACGGTTTTCCAAGAACGCTCGCCATCCCATACATTAGATTTTGCAATGGATTGAACAGTAATAGACTTGCCATTATTGCTCAACTTCCAAACCTCTGTTACATTAGTAAATGCTTTTTTCATCACATTTACATGGTAAGGAGTAGCAGTCATAAAGTATACAATTGATTTAATTGTCATAGTTTTTCCGTCAGCTGATAACTTTACAGATGACTTCTTTTCGTTTCCTTGGCCATGATTTATTCGGCTTTCTTTACCGTCAATGGTCAGCTTCTCTATGCTTATAGCTTGTTTTGCGCCTGAATCTGTGTTTGGACTTTCTATAGTTAGAAAATCGGACTCCTCCATTATTTTCATTGTTTTTGAATTCATACGATCACCTCCCACGTATGAACAAAAAATATTTCCGCCTATACTTATTGGCTCTTTAGATTTCCATTCACCAGAAAATTTAGTTCGATAAGTAATATTTTTTTGTTGCGCTTCTAGATTAAAGTAGATTACTCCTATTAATAAAATAATCGCACTGGATAGAATGTATCTTTTATTTCTCATAAATTGAAATATTAAATTTTCAGGGGATAACTAAAGGTATAACATTGCATTTAATTACTTTGCATTGTATAAAATACTGTGTAAGGATAGCACTCCCTGAAATCGTTTAAAATCGGTCTATTTCGATTTTGTCAAAACGTAATACAATATAAATTAATGACTTACCTTAAATCGTGGGTCTTTTGTTGTTTATGTGTAAGGTTTACGTGAGAAAAACCTGTTTTCAGATCGTATATCATATATTCTAAGAAATAATACTATATCTTTCGGTTTATGTACTCATACATTTTTTTCGCAATATTTATAGTGGCTATATTTTCAATATTTGAGAATATAAAAGGGTATCAAAAAATGTCATTTTTTAAAGTCAATTTACAAATCCTTCTTTTTTTTATTGCTCTTGGATCTTTTTTGTTTTTTTTAGATGAAATTGGTATTAATATAAGAATTTATGTAGACATTGCTCGAGTTTTTGGGCTCATTGCATTGGTGAATATCTACTTTATTTTAGCAAATAATAAAATCCCAAGGCTGGTAATTTATTTTGAAATACTTTTTGCTGTTGTCTTATTAATCATGGTCTACAATGGTTTTAAATATGTTTCAATTAAGGATGGAGTAATAAATGTTCAGCTAAATCACATTCAACTTATTAATATATTTATCATTAATGGTT
>JBIKJM010000044.1:0-8798 GCA_044360985.1 Sediminibacterium sp.
GTAATTTGTTGTCATACATCTTCTTGGTACTAACAACAACCGCTTTTGTTTTGAGTAATTTAGCCAATGCGGAACGCCCATCTACATTTTTGTCTTTATGTGCCACTATTAGGATGGTAGACGACAAGGGATTTTCAATATAGGAAACCAATTTCTCAATTGAATTCATATGTTGGGCCTCTTTTATTATGACAACTTGCCTTTCTGCAAAGACGGGATAACGTTTACAAGCATTGACCACCTCAGCCCAATCGGCATCTTTGCCATAAAAAACAGTCAAATTAAAGGCTTGATCAGCCGCTGGTAATAAATGGTGTTCTGCATATTGCACCACTTGATCTATATAAAAGGACTCTTCCCCTTCTAGCCAATAGACGGCGTCGAAGACGTTATTTTTCCAATTCGATAAAATTTTGGAAATAGGCATCCCCAAAGATATACAGGAATGGTGTTTTTTTTATATCTTGTGCAAAATAAATAAACAAATTTTATTATGAGTAACGAAACTTCAGGAAACGGAGGCAAGATTATTATCGGCTTACTGGCTGTTGCCCTAATTGGTTCATGGATTTACTTTAGTACTTCTAAGACTGAAATTATCACCAACTACACGACGCAAGTAAATAACCTAGATAGCGCGAAGAATGCTATTCAAGCTGATTTTATTGCGGTTTCTGCAAAAGCAGATTCTTTGACACAGCAAAACACCACATTGCAAGGGGATTTATTGTCTAAGTCAAAAGATATTCAACAATTAAAATCTAATATCAGCAGTTTACTTCGTAAAAAAGATGCAACAGATAAGGAATTAGCAGAAGCTAAAACGATGATTGTAGAACTAAACGGAAAAGTTGCTGGATTATTCACTGATTTAGCAAAAGCGCAAGAAGAAAACAAAGTATTGACAGTTAAGAACGAAGTATTAACAACCGAAAATACCAACCTAAACACGAATTTAAATTCTACTACAAAGGAAAAAGAAAGATTACAAGACTTAGGTTCAACTTTACATGCATCTTCTTTTAGTATTCAAGCTGTAAGAGTAAAAGATGACGGAACTGAAAAAGTGACTACATCTGCAAAGCGCGCGAACACCATTCGTTTGTCTTTCCAAATTGATAAAAATAAAATCACTCCATCTGGTACGCAAGATTTATACGTTTGTATCACTGCTCCAAATGGTGTAAGCTTTACTGAAGGCGGTAAAATCAATACTAGAGAAGATGGCACTAAAGCCTATTCGAACAAAATAGCAGTGCAATATGTACAAAATGCTGTATTGCCAATTAGCTATGACGTAAAACATAGTGCTAAATTTATTGAAGGCGCATACTTAGTAGAAGTTTACAATAATGGTTTCAAAATTGGCGAAGGAAAAACAACTTTGAAAAAAGGTGGATTATTCTAACTCCTTAATAATATCTATAAAAAAAGCCACTCTAATTTGAGTGGCTTTTTTTATACTATAAACCCATCCATTTTAATACGTCAACTCAATATTGTTGTCTTGTAATTCACTACCTACATTCAATAAGGAGAAATTATTATAAGACAACGCATAAAACCATAACTGAATGGCGGCGGGAGAAATGTTTTCTACGAAAAAGTTTACTTTATTTAGATAAACAAATAGTTTTTCATTTAAAGTAAAATCATTTTCATCTGCGACCCATTGATTTAATACATTCTTGAAATTAGCCAACTCAGCATCCAATAAATGATCAAATGCATGTAATTGAATCATTTCAGAAACAGCATCATACATTAAAGCTTTGTTACTTGTTTTCATAACATAGGGTTTGATTATGATATAAAGTTCCAACCCTTATTTAAACTAATTGTTAACTTAAGCTCGGTTTTCCACAATGTGCAAAACTTACAAAAAAATGTGACTTATTTCAATACGATCGCTGCCAATGGAGGTAATTCAAGAAGTATTTCTTGTAATTGATTTGCACCATCCACTGATCCGCATTGAATATTTTGATTCTTTACATCACCCGATCCCCAAAAGGCATGATCATCACTATTAAAGATTTCCTTCCAAATGGTTTTCCCTTGCACACGGATTGAAAATTGATGCCTTGGAACTGGCGTCATATTAAAGACTACCAAAATAGCTTGTTCAGGATCCTTCCCTTTTCGTTTAAAAGCAATAATACCCTCTTGACGTTGATTCAACTCCACCCATTCAAATCCGCCTTCCTCATATTGTAGCTCATACAATGCCGGATGTGCTCTATACAAGGCATTTAATGTCTGTACACAATATTTCATGCCACCATGATTTGGATATTGCAATAAGTCCCATTGTAATTCTGACTTAAAATCCCACTCTTTTGTTGATGCAAATTCATTACCCATGAACATCAATTTCGCGCCTGGGTGCAAAAACATATAGGCATACAACAACCTAAGGTTGGCAAATTTTTGCCAAGCATCGCCTGGCATTTTATACAGCATTGGACTTTTGCCATGCACCACTTCGTCATGACTTAAAGGCAACATAAAATGTTCATCATAATAATACATCATGGAAAAACTAAATTTATCCTGGGCTCCAGAACGCATGATTGGATCTAATTTAAAATAATCCAAACTGTCATGCATCCATCCCATCATCCATTTCATACCAAAACCCAATCCATCCATAAATACCGGCTGGCTAATGCCTGGCCAATCTGAGGCTTCTTCTGCAATAGTTTGAATAGCTGGGAAATCTCTGTATAAAGTAATGTTTAAATCTTTGATAAACTCAATCGCTTCTAAATTGCCATTTCCGCCAAACTCATTTGGCTCCCATTGACCTTCGGCTCTACTATAGTCCAATCTTAACATAGAACTTACTGCATCTACTCTCAGTCCATCAATATGAAATTGATCGCACCAAAATTTAGCACTACTAATTAAGAAGGATTTTACTTCACCTCTTTTATAATTAAAAATATAAGAATTCCAGTCGGGATGATATCCTTTACGCATGTCAGCATATTCATAGGTATTGGCGCCATCAAACATAAATAAACCATGGCTATCATAAGGGAAATGCGATGGCACCCAATCCAAAATCACACCAATGCTTTCTTGATGAAATGCATCCACTAAAGCAGCAAATGCTTGTGGATTTCCAAACCTAGAAGTGGGTGCAAAAAAACCTGCACCCTGATACCCCCAACTGCCATCAAATGGATGTTCCATCACAGGCATGAATTCCACATGCGTATAACCCATCTCTTTGACATAGGGAACCAATAGCTCTATTAACTGCGTATAGCTATTATAGCTGTCGGGGTTGTTTTTATCTGGTCGCATCCAACTTGCTAGATGCACTTCATAAACAGAATAAGGCTGGTCTATTCTATTTTTGATCTTTCTCTCTTCCATCCATTGTTGATCATTCCATTGATAAGCCGTTTGCCAAGTAATGGATGCGGTTTCTGGCCTTAATTCCCAATAATGCGCATAAGGATCCCCCTTATCCAATTTAACACCCTTATAGCCGTGTATATGGTATTTATAGACTTCGCCTTGCCCTATATTCGGAATAAAACCTTCCCAGATTCCCGAAGATTCTAATCGAACTTTTAATGGATGTGCCTCATTGTTCCAATCATTAAAATTGCCTGTAACAAATACGGCAGTCGCATTTGGAGCCCATACACTAAAATAGGTTCCATGCACACCCAACACTTCAATCTGCTTATTGCCAAATAATTGATATAAAGTACTATGGGTACCATGTTGGAAAGCTTGAATATCTTCATCTGTAAAGAGTGAATAATTCCAAACTGTTTGTGCAGTATCTACAAAATGGATTGCTTCGTATTTTGACATCTTTATTTAGTTAATTCTATCACCTGCATACTCATTGCAGGAATAGAAAACACTGCTCCAATTTGATCTCCAGAAATAATATCTTTTCCACCTTTAAAGACATTCGTTCTTTCTGCATATTTATTCAAATTAACATTTCTGGTTTTATTATCCGTATTCATTACGCACATGACCGTTTGATTGTTATCATATCTGAAATAGACATACAATCCATCTTCAGGAATGTATTGCATCATATCCCCAGTTTTTAGTGCCGAAGATTTTGTACGATACTTGCCAAGCGCTTGTACATAATGTAAAAAATCTGACTCATCGCCGGTTAATCCAGTTTCAGTAAATGCATTCTTTTTATCTCCATACCAACCACCTGGAAAGTCAAGTCTTACCCAACCATCAGGATTGGAAATGCCTTTCATTAATAATTCAGATCCATAATACAATTGTGGAATACCGCGACATGTATACAACCATGCATATGCCATTTTTGTTTTTGCAATACTCTCCCCCAATGAAGAATGAATTCGAGTCATGTCATGATTATCTAAAAATGTGACATTGTTATTTGCTTTTTTATATAAATAATCTGAAGCTAAAGTATTGTATAATTTAATGACTCCAGTTGACCATCCATTGGACTCATTCAAAGCAGGCAAGATGCCACCAAATAGTAAACTAAAATCTGAGGTAGATTGTAAATTACTTTTAAAAGGGAGGTTATAATTATTCTCCACATAATAAGCTTGTGAAGCTACCCCATCCACCCAGCATTCTCCAAAAGTAAATATTTTAGGATACTCATCTAATAAGGCTTTGTTTAAACGATTCATCACATCCACATTGCAATATTTATAAGTATCTACTCTAAATGCGTCTACTCCAAATGTTTCTACAGACCAAATAGCATTTTGAGTTAAATATTTTTCAACCATAGCGTTCTCATGATTGATGTCTGGCATTTCTGTGGTAAACCATCCATCTATCATGCGTTTTGCGTCAGCTGCAGAATGGTAAGGATCAAAAATCGCTTGTTCTCTGTAATGGGTTTGAGTATAAGTTGGCCATTGGTGTACCCAATTTTTATCTGGCGCGTCTTGTACTAAAAAATGAAATCTACCAAAATGATTGTACACAATATCTTGGATTAATTTCATACCTCTTTTGTGCAAACTATCACTTAATGCTAAATAAGCCTTGTCCCCACCAAATCTAGATTCTGTTTTATAGTTATCGGTTGCGGCATAGCCATGTTCAGTTCTATCAGGCATATCATTTTCAACGACCGGTGTCATCCATAAGGAAGTTACCCCTAGCTTTTGCATATAATCTAAATGATTTGCCACCCCTTGTAAATCTCCGCCATGTCTTAAAAAAATCTCTGATCTGTTTAAGGACTGGTCTTTCAATCCTGGAATCTTATCATTTGTGGAATCTCCATTACTAAAACGATCCGGCATTAAAAAATATACCAAGTCAGCAGAACTTAATCCTTGTGCAAAATCTATACCTCTGTTTTTTCTTCGTGAAAGTAAAGACCAATTAAAAGTAGCTGTTTTGCCACTAGTTGTAATATTAAATTGGACTTTGCCTGGCTTAGCAGCTGCACTAATTTCAAGATCAACCGCGATATAATGACCATTTTCAAAATGATGCGTTTTTAGGACTTTAACTCCTGGATAGTTGATTGCAATTGTTGATTTACTAAAATCTGCATCTACAGATCTCAATAAAACTTGCACCTTATTGTATTTCATGTTTACAAACCAATTGCTTGGATAAGCCTCTGTAGCATTTGACTGAATTGTCAATAATAAAAATCCAACTATTACAAATAATTGAACAAAAGATATTTTTTTCATAAATAATGTTGATTAATAAAAATGAATATGATAAAATGTCACCAAAATTACTAAGCGCCCTGTTTGTCTTCTTTGATGATAATAGCACAAACGATCCCTGCTAATATCAATAAACAACCCCCAATTAATACAGCCATCAATCGATCATTATTTAAATAGACTGACATGATTTTCCCAAAAAATAAAGAAGCGATGATTTCGGGTAATACAATAAAGAAATTAAAAATCCCCATATACATACCCATTTTGTTTTCTGGAATGAAGCCAGATAACATGGAATAAGGCATGGATAAAATAGATGCCCATGCAATACCAACCAAGCCCATACTTACATATAGAAGATTAGGTTGATCTACAAAATAGACTGAAATCAATCCTACCCCTCCAATGAGCAAACAGAGTGTATGCGTATATTTTTTCCCTAAACGACTCACCCAAAAAGGTAGCGTAAATGAAAAACCAAAAGTGACTAAATTCAAAATAGCAGATGTGGTGTTGGCATGTTCCAATCCTAAAGTAAATACTTCACTATTGGTTACTGGGTCACCTTGAAAAATCTGCGTTGCAACACCAGTGCTATAATAAAACCACATTAAAAACAAACCGGGCCAAGTGATAAAATTAACCAAAGCCAACCTTTTCATTTGAATAGGCATATGCTTGATAGAATCTACAATTTCTTGCAGAATGCCTAATTGAGGTTTTGAAGTTTCATCTGCCTTAGTGGGATTAGAAGGCGGATACTCTTTACTAGTAATGATCGTATATAAAACAGAAACAAAGAAGACTGCACCACCAATATAAAAAGACATTAAAATATTCTGTGGTATTGACCCATTGATTTTATCTCTAGACACATCAAACCAATTGGCTAATAACTGAGGTAAATAGCCAGCTATAAAAGATGCCAACCCAATAAACATGCTCTGCATAGCAAACCCAAATGAACGTTGTTTTTCATTTAAATTATCTGCTACAAAAGCCCTGAATGGCTCCATCGTAATATTAATACTTGAATCTAAAACCCACAATACTCCTGCTGCCATCCAAACAGTTGGAGAATTGGGCATCACAAATAATAAAGCTGAACTTAAAATGGCGCCAATTAGAAAAAACGGTCTACGTCTTCCTAATTTGGGATGCCATGTTCTATCACTTAAATAACCTACGATGGGTTGTACAATTAAACCAGTCATTGGCGCTGCCAACCATAATCCTGGTATTTCATCAGGAGATGCACCTAAAAATTCATAGATCGCACTCATATTACCCATTTGCAAACTCCATCCAAATTGGATGCCAAAAAATCCGAAACACATATTCCAAATTTGCCAGAAACTCATCTTTACTTTCACACCAGTATAAGCTGTACTCATTATCGATATTTATATTTGAACAAATTTATATTTAAAAGGCTGATTTTCATCACTACCATCCAATATTCACATTCCATCAACAATTTGCTTTCAAATTACAAAAATCTAGGTACAATTATTCATTTTTAGTGGCGAATGATTAAATAAAAGAAGTATTTTGGGGATTGATTAAACAAACGAATGCTATGAGCCAACCAAAACAACCGACGAATACAGGGGCCCTTACCACCCTCATTGTGGTTTTCTTTTTCTGGGGATTTATTGCAGCTGGAAACAGTGTCTTTATTCCATTTTGTAAAAATTATTTTGCACTAGATCAATTTCAAAGTCAATTGATTGATTTTGCATATTATCTGGCCTATTATATTGGTGCACTTGGCCTTTTCGCTTATGGTGCGCTGGGAGGTAAAGACTTAGTTGGAAAATGGGGCTATAAAAAAAGTATCGTCTATGGTTTATTATTTTCAGCCATTGGAGCTGCAGCAATGATTGTTGCGGTCAATGCCAATACTTTTACAGGCATGCTAGTTGGTCTATTTATAGTAGCGCTTGGATTCTCTTTACAGCAAACTGCTGCTCAACCTTTTTCTATTGCATTAGGCGATCCATCCACTGGAACTAGTCGTGTAAGCCTAGGTGGTGGTATTAACTCATTTGGAACTTCTATTGGGCCAATAGTAGTTGCACTTGCTTTATTTGGATCTGCAGCCGCAATTACAGACGAACAAATAAAACAATTAAGTTTAGATAAAGTCATTATTTTATATACTGCTGTTGGTGGTCTATTTATTGCCGCTGCTGCACTATTCCATTTTTCTAAAAAAGTACCCTCAGGTATTTCAAATGAACCGATTGAACCAGCAGGAAAAGCATTGTCTTTATTGGTGATTATGACGGGCGTATTAATTGCTATGTTCGTGCCCATCTTTAATAGTTATAAAATTGACCCAACAACATTGACAGATATAGGTCGACATGATTTAGAAACCTATAGGATGAAATGGCTGATTGGTGCTTTAGCAACTGTGGTAGTGGGCTTATTAGCCGCTAATTTTACAGCACAAAAAAATGAAAAAGGATGGGGTGCCATGAAATACCCTCAATTGGTGTTGGGCATGTTGGCCATCTTTGTATATGTTGGCGTAGAAGTAGCCATTGGATCCAACTTAGGAGAATTATTAAGACAAGCTGATTTTGGAAGTATCTCCTCTTCAGAGATTGCACCCTATGTATCTATGTATTGGGGCAGTATGATGATTGGACGTTGGGCAGGTGCCATCAGTGCTTTTGATTTTAAAAAGAAAACCCAGCAATATTTAACTTTCATTGTACCGATAATTGCATTTGGAATTGTAATTGCTTTAAACAGTATTGCACAATACGATATGAGTCCTTTGTATTGGTATATCATTTGTGTATTTATACAAATCATTGCATTTTATTTGAGTCAAAACAAACCTGCTAAAACATTATTAATTTTTAGTTTGGTAGGTGTGATAGCGATGGTATTGGGTATTTTCACGAAAGGCACTATTGCTACCTATGCATTTTTAACAGGTGGATTGGCTTGTTCTATTATGTGGCCTTCTATCTTTTCATTATCTTTAGCGGGATTAGGAAAGTATACACCGCAAGGATCTGCTTTTTTAATCATGATGATATTAGGTGGTGGTATCATCCCTCCTATTCAAGGTAAAATTGCAGACTACTTACAATCGTCTCATTTAGATCA
>JBIKJM010000045.1:0-8795 GCA_044360985.1 Sediminibacterium sp.
ATTGTAGTTAACAATTAACTACGGTTTTGTTTTGTTTATTTCGGCTGCAAAGATAGGGATAAAAGCGTAACTAAATCAATAGTTTAGTCAAAAATTTCTACGTTTTTAGGGTATTTGGCCCTATTGAAAACGAATAATTTGTCTTCAAAACTAGCTGCATAGTTGATAGATAGCACTTTAACGTCTGTAATATTGTTGCTTTTATCTAAAATGATGGCATTTGAAAGGGCTGATTTAACCTTATCAATGACTAAAGTGACTTTCTGAAAGCCTTTTTTACGATCTATTGGGAATAGCTCGATGGTTGCTGTATTGCTATTTTGAGCTAATAATTTGAAATTGAAGTCTTTATCATAGCTACCTGACAATAATTTCTGAGGACTTAAGGTTTGTTCGGTTTCAGCCAAACTAGACTTAGAAATGGTATTTAGACCATCAAAATTATAGATGGAAACTCCATCACATAGGATCTCTAATTTACCCTCATTTAAAAGGTATTTCTCCCCCTTCATCTTTAATTGGATCATCTTGGTTCCCAATGCCTTCCCCTTGTTGTTTTTAGACACCAGTTGGATCTTTACCAGTATCCCATTAGACATTTTCACTTTCACCCCTACTTTGTCCAAAATGGCCTTTGCATTAGGATCTTTTTGGGCTTGCACCTGAAAAGTCATCAGACTCAATAAAAAGATAAAAACTATTCTCATAATAGGTTGATTAGGGGGCAAAACAATCTTATTTTTCGATTTACAAAAATAGACAATCCTTGTGGATTATGATAGATTTTGTAAGAAATCATACAATTCAGCATCAGATTTGTACAACACCTCTCTAGGCTTACTTCCCTGACTTGGTCCAACAATACCAGCAGATTCTAGTTGATCCATTAACCTACCTGCTCTATTATAGCCCAATTTCATCCTTCTTTGGATGAAGGAGGTTGAACCTACTTGAGCACTTACAATCAATTTTGCGGCGTCTTCAAATAAACTATCTCTGTCCCCAGCATCAAAACCTGATGCCTCTAAATCTTTCTCATCTATATATTCAGGTAATAAGAAAGCCTCTGGATAGCCTTTTTGTTCGGCGATAAAATTACAAACACGATCCACTTCTGGGGTATCCACAAAAGCACATTGTAAACGCGTGATCTCTCCATTATAGCTCACCAACATATCGCCCTTCCCAATCAATTGCTCTGCACCTCCAGCGTCTAAAATAGTTCGGCTATCAATTTTACTTGAAACCTTAAATGCGATACGTGCAGGGAAATTCGCTTTGATCGTACCCGTGATGATATTCACAGAAGGTCTTTGCGTCGCAATGATTAGGTGAATACCCACGGCTCTTGCTAACTGCGCTAAACGTGCAATAGGCATCTCTACTTCCTTGCCAGCTGTCATAATTAAATCTGCAAACTCATCCACCACCAAAACGATAAATGGTAAATATTGATGTCCTTTTTCTGGATTTAATTTTCTTGATGTAAACTTCTCATTATACTCTTTGATATTTCTACATCCAGCTTCTTTTAATAAATCGTAACGATTGTCCATCTCGATACAAAGTGCATTCAATGTATTGATGACTTTTTTTGTATCCGTAATAATCGCATCTTCTTCTCCTGGTAATTTAGCTAAGAAATGCTTTTCAATCACACGGTATAAACTCAATTCCACTTTCTTTGGATCAACTAAGACAAACTTTAATTGAGAAGGATGTTTCTTATACAATAAGGATACCAGGATGGCATTCAACCCAACTGACTTACCTTGACCTGTTGCTCCTGCCATCAATAAGTGTGGCATCGCTGCTAGATCGACAATGAAATTTTCATTATCAATTTTTTTACCAATAGCAATAGGCAATGAATGTTGGCTCGTTTGAAACTTCTCACTTGCCAATAAAGTTTTCATACTCACTATTGACTTTCGAATATTAGGCACTTCAATACCAATCGTGCCTTTACCAGGAATAGGTGCAATGATACGAATACCTAAAGCAGCTAAGCTTAATGCAATATCATCTTCTAAGTTTTTAATTCTACTAATACGCACGCCTGGAGCGGGCACAATCTCATATAAGGTAACTGTTGGGCCCACTGTGGCAGAGATGCGTTGAATGGCAATATCATAATTTTTTAAAGTCGCAATGATCTGATTTTTGTAGGTCTCCAATTCTTCTGGATCTTGTACAATTTTTTCAGAGCCATGTGTCTCTAATAAATTAATGTGTGGGTACTTGTAATTTTTTAAATCTAATGTGGCGTCATATTTGGTCGTTAAACTTCCAACAGCTGCTACAATTTTTTCCTTAGGTACTTCGTTGATTTCTAAATCAAGGTCTTCTATTAATTCGTCGTCAATGTCCAAATCCTCGTCGTCCTCTGATTCTTCATCATCATCCTCTGCTTTTTTATCACTCGCTGCGCGCGAGTTCTCATCACTATCATCAGATTCTATTGGAGTTTTTTTTTCATCCCCAGGCTCTTCATTCAACGATAATTCATCGATAAATAATTTTGGGCCAAGTTCCCCAAGCGCATCATCTGTCTCTTCTGATTCTGGCATGATAACTGAAATGCCTGAAGTATTTTCTTTTAAAGAATTACCAGTAGGAATTGTTGTCTCTGCAGGTGAAGGATTATTTAAGTCCCATTCTTGCTTCACTGCTTCTTCTGTATCCTCACTAATAAATTCAGGTGCTTTTTTCTTTGGAATTAAAAAATCAAAATTAGGCACATTAAAACTTGGATTAAATCTCCATATGATATAACTAAATCCTACAATCAATAAAATGGCACCGGTACCAAAGCGTCCTAAAAATTTGATTAACCAGCCACTACAATATTCCCCTAAAGCGCCTCCCCATGAAAAAGGGGTGTTGGGTGTCAAAAAAGCAAAACAGGTGCTTAAAACTAAAAGACCCAGTAGCACATATCTTACATTACGCCACAAACTAAAAATTGGTTTTGTGAAAAATAAATTCACACCCAAAACAAAAAAGAAAGTACAAAATAAATAGGCAGCTAACCCAAATCCGTTGAACATCATTTGATAAGCAACAAAAGCACCAATGTACCCTAATAAATTATTTGCTTTCACATCTTGCAAAGAAAATAATTGAGTTCTCCATAATTGTACCATGTCTTGGTCTTCCTGCCAAGTAAATAAATAGGATGTAAATGCAACAAAAAGAAACAAGCTAACCAATAAAGAGACTGCTCCCAATATCTTAATTGTGCGTTCGTCTTTGACTACTTCAGACACAACTACATCTGCTTCTTTATCCGGATTTAAATTCGGGGAATTAACCTTTGGTGTTGATTTGCTTTTAAGCGTATTTGCCATGATGACAAATATAAAAAGAATTGGCTACATATCCACTTTATTCAGCCAAACAACCCTAGCCCAATTAGCCCAGCCTAACATGAAACAAAGTCCACCAATCGGGGTAATTGGTCCAAGTACAAAAGCCCAGCTTGGATGAATAACAGATAAAAGGGCTAGCCCGTAAATGGATCCACTAAATAAAAAACAACCTACAATGAAAAAATGAGCTGACCATCCTATCCCCTTATTGGATAAATGGTTTGTTTGATTTTGTTGGCTATAAATAGATAATGCAATGAGCGCCAATGCGTGTATCAATTGATATCGTACACCTGTCTCATAACTTTGTAATTTCTCTGGGCTCAAAACCGATTTCAATGCATGCGCACCAAACGCACCAAGCAATACTGCCACAATTGCAAAAGCAATTCCCCAAAGTAAGACTTTACGATGCATGATTTTTTATTAACTTTTTTAACCCTGATTCATTGATCTGATCAGATGTTAAACGGTAATGTGCTTGTTTGTAAAAAGGATGTCTTTCAACTAATTTTTGTTCCAAAAAGGATTTGAGTTCAATGTCTGAAAGATGCGATATCAAGGGACGATCTGCTTTTTCCTTGGATAATCTTTGTACTAATACATCTACTGATTCATCCAACCAAATCACAACTGCTTCTTTTTTCATCCAGTCCATATTCTCCTGAAAACAAGCAGTTCCTCCACCAGTAGCCACTACATATTTTTTCTTTTCTTTAAACCATTTTAAAATGGTTGCCTCTGCTTTTCTAAAATAAGCTTCGCCATCTTCATCAAAAATTTCAGTGATGGTTTTCTCTTCCTTCATTTCGATCAAAGCATCTAAATCATAGCCAACGGATTTATTCCATTTTGCCATCTGCTTCAACCAATGAGACTTTCCCGAACCCATCATCCCTATCAAAAATATACGCTCTGCTCCCATCGTTTATGTAAATGCGTTGAATCCTGTGATATCCATTCCGGTAATCAACAAATGAATATCATGTGTTCCTTCATAAGTGATTACACTCTCTAAGTTCATCATATGACGCATCACAGAATATTCTCCTGTGATACCCATGCCACCTAACATTTGTCTTGCATCTCTAGCAATATTGGTTGCCATTTCACAGCTGTTTCTTTTAGCCATACTAATTTGTGCAGCAGTGGCGCGACCTTCGTTCATCAATACGCCCAAACGCCAAACAAGTAATTGGGCTTTTGTGATTTCGGTTACCATTTCCGCCAATTTCTTTTGTTGTAATTGGAAACCGCCAATTGGTCTACCAAATTGAACGCGCTCCTTACTATATCTTAATGCAGTATCATAACAATCCATTGCAGCGCCAATGGTACCCCATGCAATACCAAATCTTGCTTTATTCAAACAACTCAACGGGCCTTTTAATCCTTTGACATTTGGTAAAATATTTTCCTTAGGCACTTTTACATTATCAAAAACCAATTCTCCTGTTGCACTCGCTCTTAAACTCCACTTATTATGTGTGGTTGGTGTGGAAAATCCTTCCATACCTCTTTCAACAATAACGCCTACGATTTCTCCTGCCTCATTCTTTGCCCATACAACAGCAACTTGCGCAAATGGGGAATTACTGATCCACATTTTAGCACCATTTAAAATAAAATGATCGCCTGCATCTTTGATATTCGTTAGCATACCAGATGGATTAGAACCATGATCTGGTTCTGTTAATCCGAAGCAACCCAGCCATTCGCCAGATGCTAATTTTGGTAAAAACTTTTGCTTTTGAGCTTCACTTCCATAAGCATGTATTGGAAACATCACCAAAGATCCTTGAACACTCGCTGTGCTTCTCACACCACTATCGCCTCTTTCCAATTCTTGCATCATTAAGCCGTAACTAATATAATCTAAACCACCGCCACCATATTCAGTAGGTACAGTAGGTCCAAAACAACCAAGGTCACCCAATTGCTTTACAATTTGATTTGGGAATTCTGACTTCTGTGCATACTCTTCAATGATTGGTGATATTTCTGTTTTTACATAGGTTCTTACTGCATCTCTAACCATTAAATGCTCTTCAGACATCAATTCATCTAATTGATAGTAATCTGGGGACTCAAACAAATCTGCTCTTACTGCCATGGTTTGTAATTTATATGTAATAATTGATCCGTAAAGGTACTAGAAAGTGCTTGAAAAAATAAAATTAATGCATTAATTAGTTTTATAATAAAGCTTTCATTTCATCTGCATAACCTTTCGCTGCCATTGCTGCATCTGCAGCAAAATCTGCCCCACTACTAGCAAAAATAATGGCTCTACTTGCATTGATAAGTAAGCCTACTTCATTGTTCTTCCCATAGGCAGTGACCTCTGATAAACTGCCGCCCTGCGCACCAACACCTGGCACCAATAAAAAGTGTGCAGGAATAATTTTCCGAATAGATTCCAGGTCATTGGCTTTGGTAGCGCCCACCACAAACATTAATTGTTCAGGACTACCCCAACTTGCTACTTGTTCTAAAACGGATTCGTATAAAAATTGTCCATTGGCTAATTTTTGTTGTTCAAAATTTTGACTTCCTGGGTTAGAGGTCAACCCCAATACAATCGTCCACTTATTTTGATAAGCTAAAAAAGGATCAATACTATCCTTCCCCATATAAGGTGCTACTGTGATGGCATCAAATGGAAGGGTCTCAAAAAATGTTTTTGCATATTGCGCGGATGTGTTTCCAATGTCCCCTCTTTTTGCATCTGCAATTGTAAAATGCGTGGAAGGAATATGTGCTAATGTCGCTTCCATGGCTTCCCATCCAGTAATACCCTGTGATTCGTAAAAAGCAGTATTGATTTTATAACTTACACAATAAGGCGCTGTCGCATCGATGATGGCTTTATTGAATGCAATGACACCTTCTTTATTTTTTGGCAAACCAGCAGGTAATTTTTCAATATCTGTATCCAATCCAACACATAAGTAAGATTGTTTTGCATTTATTTGATCTACCAGAAATTGTTTTGTCATAGCGTATGATTTTTCGAAAACAGAATATGAAATAAATACCTCTCTATTTTTAATCCAAATTGCGCTTTACAAAAACTTGGTATCCCCAAGCTTTCATTTGAATATATCGAGTGTCTTTTGGATTTTGTCCAGTGAACCCATCTACATAAAACCCAGGTTCAATATCCTCAACGATGGCTTGCTGTGCTTGATTAGACAAGTTCAATACCACCACAACCTTATCTCTGCCATTGCTTCTTTCATAGGCCATAATCTTCCCAGGAAGATTCACTTTTAATCTTTTAAAATTAGCATTGTCAGCAAATGCAGGATTAGATTTTCTTAGCTTTAAAAGTGTGGTATAAAAATTAGCACGCTCATATTTTTTAAACTCAATACTGTCCTTTTCAAAAAATGCCAAAGGTCTTAATACAGGCTCTTCCTGACCGCTATAAATCAAAGGCATTGTTCTGTCATAAGTTTGTGTAAACACAGCAAATGGTGCATGAATAGCACCTGGCATGGTTGCATAGTCTGCTTTGTTCCAAGAGTTCTCGTCATGATTGCTTGTGAAATACAACCTTTGCGCCCCTTTCATAAACTCTTTATTGATGTTTTGTAAAACTGTATCTAAAGAAAGAATGTCTTTTTTACCTGCTGCTATATCATTTAAAACATGAAACTCTTTCCAACTATAAGTCGCATCAAAACCGAGTTCATGTAGTTTGGCATCATCTGCTTCTGCAAGTAAATAAATGTTTCTAAGTTTTTTTAATGCTGGAATACATTTATCCCAAAAGCTGTAAGGTACACCCCAGGCAACATCTACCCTGAAACCATCAATCTTTGTTGCGTTTAACCAATACTTCATAGTATTGATCATGCTATCCTGCATCACAAGATTATTAAAATTTAATTCTCTTGTATCAGACCAATCTGCTGTAAAAGTAGGCTTTCCTGTAGAATCTGTTTCATAAAAATCTGGATGCGTTGTCAACCAAGGATGGTCCGCACCTGAATGATTAGGCACATAATCAATTAGTACTTTTATGCCGAGAGCATGTGCTTGATCTACTGTTGCATTAAAATCTGCAAGGGTACCAAATTCTGGATTGATATCCGTATAACTAGCTACAGCATAATAAGATCCTAAAGTACCTTTACGACCAAATTTAGAAATAGGTTGGATAGGCATAAACCAGATTGTTTGAACCCCCATTTTTTGTAATCTTGGTAAGTGCTTGGCAAAAGATTTAAATGTTCCTTCCTTGGTATACTGACGAATATTCACTTCATATATATTTCCTTGATTCATGAATTCTGGATGTTTTTGTTGTCCAAAACTCGATGCCCCAATCAATAACCCAACAAATAATAGTAATTTTTTCATGATGTCGCTTTAAGCTTCAAAATTACTACCTAATGATGTAACTTTGGCTATGCATCTACAAAAATTAAAATACCTCTTTTTGGCCCTTTTTCTATGGCAATGTAGCCCATCAGACCAAGTTGAAGTGGCAGACAATCCCTTAGATGGAGGGCGTTATTTTATTGAGAACTGCATGCAAGGCAATTTTAAGAAAGCCAAATTCTATGTCGTAGAAGATGCAGAGAACCTTTCTTTATTTGATAAAATGGCCAGCAATTACTACGGATTGGATAAAGAGGGACGTATGCAAATCAGGCTTGCCTCCATTCAAATCAATGAAATTACTGCGGTAGATAGTACAATGACCATCATGAATTACCAAAATTCCTTTGATAATAAGGTACATAAACTGAAAATAATATCCACTCCCAAGGGATGGAAAGTAGATTTAAAATATACCTATGGGCCAAATTTATAGGTCCAAATAAGAATTATTGTATATTTGCAACTGAATTAAATTAATATAAACAAAGCAAACAAATGGAAGTACAAACTAACACCAAAAAATACTGGGCATTATTCTTTTTATGGTTCGCTATTTTAATCGTTTTATTATTCGTTTATAGAGAATTTTTCTGGTTAGCCCTTCCTGGCACTTTGACTTATTTTGCCAAAGCAATGAAATTATTTTAAATAATATAGCTCATAAAAAAAAGCCGCTCGAAAAATCGAGCGGTTTTTTTTATTTTAACACCGAAAGTGCTGCATCTAAATAAGAATAGATTTCGGGTTGATGGTGGTGAATTGGTTTGACTGGCTTAGACTCTCCTAGCCTAACCACAACGGCATTTTTTTCTTTAATAGCAAATACATATTGACCAAATAATCCATTTTGAAAAGGAATAGTCATTCCCTTGTGTTGTATGATCCAATATTGATAGCCATAGTAATCAACTGGTTTATCTGATTCAGTTGGGTCTTTTAAATAAGAAGCTGGAGATGTTGCTTTAAAGATATAATTAGAATCTACAATTTGCTTTCCACCCCATGCACCTTTATTTAAGATTAGCTGACCGA
>JBIKJM010000215.1:0-2669 GCA_044360985.1 Sediminibacterium sp.
CTAGGTCAAATACATCTTCTTGATTTTGGTAAAAAAAGCGCACTAAATTCTTTTCAGCATCCGAAGGACTGCTTAGGTAGTTGCGAAGTCCAGTATAGTTTTCAAATGCACCAGCATCTTTACCTTGACTATGTTCAAACCAAAGTGTTTGGCTATAGTCGGCAAAGCTTTCATTCACAGTGATATTACTCCAACTTTCTGCAGTCACTAAATCCCCAAACCACTGATGAAATAATTCATGTGCAATGGTGCTTTCCCAATTATTACCGTCAATCAATTCTCTTGCATCTTGCTGTACAGCATCGCTATGCAAAGTAGCCGTGGTATTTTCCATAGCACCACTCACATAGTCTCTACCACTAATTTGAGCATACTTAACCCAAGGATATGCAACGCCTAATTTATTTTCAAAATAGGCAATCATCTGCGGCGTATTACCATAAATTTTTCTTGCTACTTTTTCATAAGCTCTTTCAATATAGTAGCTTACTTCCTTGCCCTTGTAACTATCTTTAATCACGGCGTAATCACCAATGCCAATAAAAAATAAATAAGGGGAGTGTGGTAGGTCCATCTTCCAAACATCTTCTCTGAATCCATTTTTTAAATCTGTTTGTTTTACCAGTAAACCATTGGATAAACTAACGTATTTACTTGGCACCGTTAAATAAAATTCCTGTGTTGTTTTTTGATTTGTTTTATCAATGGTTGGAATCCAAACAGAGCTTGCTTCCGTTTCGCCTTGGGTCCAAATTTGTGTTGGCTTATCTTTGTCTGTACCTAATGGATTGATAAAGTACAAGCCCTTTGCATCTCTTATAGCTTCGCTACCTTTTCCTTTATACTCATTCGGACGTGCGATGTATTTGATATAGATAGTGTAAGACTCTTTTGCAGTATAGGTTTTATCCAAGTCGATATGCAATTGAAGACTATCATAAGTATAAGATAGTTTTGTTTTTGCTGCACCATTCATCAAAGCAACTTCTTTAATATCCATCGCTTTCGCGTCCAATACCAATTTTTTTGTTGGATAAAAATGTGGTTGAAATTTCAACCATACTTCGCCATTCATTTGCGATTTTTCATAGTTAAAACTCGCAACCAATTTAGTGTGCTTAAGGTTATTGGACTTTGTTGCGACTGCACGATAGTTTTGCTTCCAGCTACTATCTACTTGCTCGGTTGTTGTTTGCGCTTGTAATGTAAATGCCAAAAAAAGGCATGCGAAAAGGGCTATTTTTTTCATTTGAAATTGGATTAATATGATATAACGAAAGACTTATAATTAAGTTACTAAGTTAGGAATCGAATTTGTTATGCTGCTTAAAATAGGGTGGAATCAAAAAAATTGTAGCTTAGCGGCTCAATTAAATGATCCATGGCAAGGTATTTTATAGAACTTAGTTATGACGGGGCACTGTTTGGTGGATTTCAGATCCAACAAAATGTGGGCACTGTGCAGGGCGCGCTAGAAAATGCCATGGAAACTTTATTTAGAACACCCATTTCATTAACAGGTGCTTCAAGGACGGATGCAGGTGTGCATGGGTATCAAAACTTCTTGCATTTTGACACCGAAATAGAGGTCCTCCCTAAACATGTCTATAATCTAAACGCGATTTTGCCCAATTCAGTGGTGGTGAAGGGCCTTTATCTAGTCCCAAACGAGGCACATAGCCGTTTTGATGCCATTAAAAGAGGATATATATACAAGCTTCATCAAAGTAAGGACCCATTTTCAGAGGGTAGATCCTGGTATTATCCCTTCCCTTTAGACCTAGATTTAATGCAAACAGCGGCAGACTCCCTATTGAATTACACCGATTTTGAGAGTTTTTCCAAAAAAAATACCCAGGTCAACAGCTTCGAATGTGCCATTACAAAGGCCAATTGGACTAGTTCTGGTACCAATCTCCAATTCGAAATCCACTCCAATCGTTTTCTAAGAGGGATGATCCGTGGTTTAGTAGGCACGATGGTACAAGTAGGAAGGGGGCAAATTAGCATCCATGAATGGCATGAAATTGTTGCCTCAAAGGACGAACAAAGGGTCGATTTCTCTACTCCAGCGCACGGTCTTTATTTATCTCAGATTATCTACCCAGATTTCTTAAAAAAAATTGGGTAACTAGAATCCTTTCTCCTATTGGGTTTGAGCTCATAACTGATAGATAATGAAGGGCTTGAACGAAAAAAAATTCAAAATAGTATACAATATATTTGGCTGGCATAAATATCTCCCTATCTTTGCCGCCCGTTAACGATGAAATATCAATAACAGGAGTTCTCTGAAGCAATTATAAAGCAGCATAAAAGTTCAAAAAAACTTTAAAATTAATCCATCAAAATTTGGTGGCTTAGAAATGTGGCTCTATCTTTGCCCTCCCTCTTCAAAAAGGGGTTAGTTCTTGAAATCATATCGGCCTTATTTTGTTGATTATTTTTAATCGTATTTTAAATAATTATTAAATAAAGTTTGGCTAATAAAAATATTGTGTCTACCTTTGCACCCCGCTATGAATAATGGCGCGCAAAAAACACACTAAGATCTTTGAAAGTTTGGAAACAATAGTAACTGATTAATTGAAAAAATCAGGTAAAGGTTATAGCATCAACAGAATTATATCAGACCGTTAATTTCGGATTTATTTGAGATTGATAGTCAT
>JBIKJM010000216.1:0-2658 GCA_044360985.1 Sediminibacterium sp.
GACGGTAAAGGAAGGAGATTTTTCGTTGTGGAATGGGCAGTTCCCTAAATAATTGGTACCTCTTTTCTTTAATTTCACAAATTCACCCACCACATCAATGATGTCAATTCGGCTGGTAATTTGTTGAATGGTTTGAGGCGTAATCATAGGAGCGCGAATTTAACAAATCTTACACTATTCTTGGGTAGAAAACTCCATATCGTCACTATCGAGTAGTTCACGCTCAATTTCTTCCATTTGAACGATATCCCAGGCTTCTGATTCAGTAGGCGTTAAGTTCATCATTTCGCCAAATTCAGTCATATCTAGGGCGTTTTGTAAGCCATCTGATAAGCAACAAAGGACAAAACTGGTATTATTGTCATAAAATACTTCTTGATGCTGGGCTAAAAGCGCCATAATGCTTAAATCCCAATCTTTTACAGCCGCTAGGTTCAAAACCAGGTTTTTTGGGCTAGTTAAGCCTAAATTTTTGATCAAATCATTCAATTCTGGCACGAGATTTGAACTAAGAATAGGGTCGAGCAGGCTTAAAACGGCGAATTTCTCTTTTGTATCAATTTTATAGTGCATAATCACATACTTTAGGGTAAAATTATTCGTTTATCTAATAACAGCTCGAATAAAATATATGGATAACAATTTTTCAACACAAGTTAAGGAAATCATCTCTTATAGCAGAGAAGAAGCATTAAGATTAGGTAATGATTTTATTGGTGCGGAACACCTTATGTTAGGGTTGATTCGTGATCAGGAAAATACGGCCATCAAAGTCTTAAGGCAACTGAATGTGAATTTGGGAGAGTTAAGAAAAGAGATTGAACTTGCCGTTAAGGATAAGTCTGGTAAAAATATTGCCAATATCAATAGTCTTCCTTTGACAAAGCAAGCTGAAAAAGTCATTCGTGTGACTGTTTTAGAAGCCAAAGCTTTGAAAAGTCCAATGGTTGAAACGGAGCATCTATTATTAAGTATTTTAAAGAATAAGGAAAATATTGCTACGCAAATTTTAAATCAATTTGACGTGGACTATGATTTATTCCGAAATGAATTAGGGATGGTAGGTTCTGCACCATCCGCGCCTTCAAGTCCAAGTTCAGAATACCAAGAAGAAGGGGAGGATGATTTTGATGACGAAAAAGGTAAAGGTGGTTTTGGTGGAGGCGCAAAATCTAAGACTACTTCAACAAGTAAATCTAAAACCCCTGTACTAGATAATTTTGGTAGAGACATCACTAAATTAGCAGAGCAAGATGGTTTAGATCCAATTGTTGGAAGGGATGCCGAGATTGAGAGAGTGAGTCAAATTTTAAGTCGTAGAAAAAAGAACAATCCAATTTTAATTGGTGAACCTGGTGTGGGTAAGACAGCGATTGTTGAAGGACTCGCATTAAGAATTGTACAACGAAAAGTAAGTCGTGTTTTATTTGATAAAAGAGTGATCTCTTTAGACTTAGCTGCTTTAGTGGCCGGTACAAAATACCGTGGTCAATTTGAAGAGCGAATGAAAGCGATCATGAACGAATTGGAGAAAAACAGAGACGTCATTTTATTTATTGACGAGATTCATACCATTGTAGGTGCTGGTGGCGCAAGCGGTTCATTAGACGCTTCTAATATCTTTAAGCCTGCATTGGCTAGAGGAGAATTGCAATGTATTGGTGCTTCTACATTGGATGAGTACAGAATGCATATCGAAAAAGATGGTGCATTGGATCGTCGTTTCCAAAAAGTGATCATCGAGCCACCAAGTGTTGCAGATACAATTACTATTTTGAACAATATCAAATCTAAATACGAAGACTACCATAGTGTAATCTATGATCAAGAAGCCATTGAGGCTTGTGTGAAACTAAGTGATCGTTATATGACAGATCGCTTACTTCCAGATAAGGCAATTGATGTATTGGATGAAGTGGGTGCAAGAGTGCATTTAAAAAACATTTCTGTGCCAGAAGATATTGTGGATCTAGAAAAACAAATTGAAGAAGTTAAGAACGAAAAAAATAGGGTGGTGAAAAGTCAACGTTTCGAAGAAGCTGCAAGCTTAAGAGATACGGAGAAAAAATTAGGCGAAGCCTTAGACAAAGCAAAAATAAATTGGGAAGAAGATAGTAAGAACAAAAGATTTCCAATCAATGAAGAGCATATTGCAGAAGTCATTAGTATGATGACTGGCATACCAGTCAAGCGTATGGTAGAAGCGGAAACAACTAAGTTACGCAAAATGGCCGAAGACATGCGTGGTCAAGTCATTGGACAAGAAGATGCCATTGGGAAAGTAGTGAAGGCCATACAAAGAAATAGAGTTGGATTAAAAGATCCTAAAAAACCAATTGGTACATTTATTTTCTTAGGTCCAACTGGTGTAGGTAAAACAGAATTAGCACGTGCTTTAGCAAGAAACATGTTTGACTCAGAAGAATCTTTGATTCGCATTGATATGAGTGAGTACATGGAAAAATTTGCAGTATCTCGTTTAATTGGTGCCCCTCCAGGATACGTAGGTTATGAAGAGGGTGGACAGTTGACAGAAAAAGTACGTCGTAAACCATACTGTGTCATCTTATTGGATGAAATCGAAAAAGCGCATCCAGATATTTATAATATTTTATTACAAGTATTAGACGATGGTATTTTGACGGATGGCTTGGGTCG
>JBIKJM010000217.1:0-2650 GCA_044360985.1 Sediminibacterium sp.
ATGAGCGATTGGAGTTTTATTTAAAAAAACAGGTGGATAAGTTTGGCACCACCATTAAATTGACCCATCAAGAAATTGCTTCTGATTTAAATAGTTCGAGGGAAGTGATAAGTCGTTTGATGAAGAAGATGGAAAAAAATGGCTGGATTGTTTTACACAGAAATAGCTTTGAGTGGATTAAGTAATCAATTGATAAATAATAGGATTTTCATATTCAATAAAAAAGGCCTCGAATTTCGAGGCCTTTTTTATTGAATCAGTTATTTTGACTAAACATGTATTTTAGTGCGGCAATTTATCTTTAAAATATCCATAAGTCCAAGTACCTACTACTGCGCTTAAGATCACCACTAACACTGCATAGAATCCTGCACCAATATGGGCAAATAATGGACCAGGACAAGCACCAGTTAATGCCCATCCAAATCCAAATAACAAACCACCATAAATTTGACCTTTGTTAAATTCTTTATCTGCAATTTTGATTTCCTCACCATGTATGGTTTTGACTTTTAATTTTTTAATTAAAAAGACAGAGATGGCGCCAACTACTACAGCTGTTCCAATCACACCAAACATATGGAAGCTTTGCAAGCGAAACATTTCTTGAATTCGAAACCAAGAGATGATTTCTGCTTTTACAAATACAATTCCAAAAATGATACCTACTGCCGCATATTTTAAATTATACCAAGCTGGATGTTGTTGTTCTGATGCATTTACACAAGCTGTGTTGCTATCTATATTTTGTACTTTTTCGTTATTCATTGTAATCATTTATAAGGATAAAATCCAAGGTAAAATAATATTTGCCATAAAAAATCCACCTGCCATAAAACAGATAGTGGCAACTAGTGAAGGCCATTGTAAATTACTTAAGCCCATAATGGCGTGTCCTGATGTACATCCCCCTGCATACCTTGTTCCAAAGCCAACTAAGAACCCGCCAATAACCATCATAATAAATCCACGTAATGTAAATAAGGCTTCAAAACTAAATAGTTCAGGAGGCAATTGACTGCTATATGTATTGAGACCATATTGAGCTAGTTCCGATTTTAGTGCAGCACTCACTTCGATAGGCGCTTCTGAAGACAAAAATTGTGTCGCTAATAAAGCACCAATAAAAATACCGCCCACAAAAAAGAAATTCCATATTTCTTTTTTCCAATCATATTTGAAAAATGGAATATCAGCTGGAAAACAAGCTGCACATACATGCCTTAAATTAGAGGAGATGCCAAAGGTTTTATTTCCTAAAATTAATAAGGCGGGCACAATTAGGCCGATGATAATGCCGGCAACATACCATGGCCATGGTTGTTGAATTTGTTCGATCATGTTGTTTGATTTTTATTTATTGTAAAATTTTTTAATAGGCTTGAACGGCCCATATTTATGTTGTGTTTCTGAAAAGTTATCTGCATATGGACCAAAGGCAAAATCAAGTGGCTTCTTGTCGTATTTTGGCCAGTCATTAGACTGATCCTTATGTGGCCTTGTTTGGCTATTCACATATGCTGCAACATCCCAACACTCTTCTTCTGTTAACTTAGGACTTTCATGAGCAGTCAACAAGTAAGGCATATTGTTTTTAACATAGCCTGCAAAATTGCTTATTCTATATAATCCTGCTCCATCATTATAACTATGTTTTCCCCATAATGGAGGATAAGCATATTCTAGTTCATCTACTGCTAACTGTCCTTCTCCATTGGCGCCATGACAACTTTGACATTGAGCTGTATAAACGATTTGTCCTTTTTGTGGATCTGCTGCTCGGTCTAAAAAAGCTAGTTTTTCTATGCCCGAACCAATCGGCTTCTCTCCTTTTTGAACACCTTGTCCTAACCATTTTATATAAGCATAGATAGCTTTAAACTCTCTACTATTACTATCCACTGCTGTTCCATTCAAGCTTCTTTCCATACAATCCGCTACACGTTTATAAATCGTTTCTACTTGTCCACTTCGGTCTCTAAATTTTGGATAGGTTGAAAAAACAGCCGCATAATTATTTCCCCAAGCTTTTGCACCAGCTTGTAAATGGCAGTTTTGACAATTCATGCCATTGGTAATTTGTGCAACCGATCCTTTAGGGCCTAAATACTTAGACGTGTGTGCAATTAAATCCTGTCCATAAATAACCAACTCACGCTCTTCACCTACTGTGGTATTATCAAGATAGATACTTGGCCCTACCCATGTACTATCTGTTTTAGCTATGGTACCATCGATTTTAAAATAATCTCCGCTAATGAAACCTACTAAAAAATAGATTCCTATTACAGTGAAGATGCCAATCAATACGATATACTTTTTTTTCATTCCTTTTATTTTAACCAGAATTTTATTTGAACTTAATGATGCTGTAATCTAAAATCATTTTATCTAAATTCATAGGTTGTTCCTTGTAATTGAGTTAATAAGTTAGGTGATTGGTCTGTGGCAATTGTTCTGCCTTCTAATTTTGGTGCAACAGGAGAATTGGTTTTCAAATAATCAGTAATCACTTGATGTAAAGTGATCAAAGTCGCAACAGGATTTTTTACCTTTTCGATTCTACACAAAGTATCATCAGGGTCGCCTTCTCTTTCACAGGCTACAATGCGATATAATTTATTTTGGTCCAATGCTTGTCCCTTTATCT
>JBIKJM010000218.1:0-2626 GCA_044360985.1 Sediminibacterium sp.
TTGTGCATGCAAGAGAGTCTTACAGATTACGTCAAATTGAGAATATCAATAAAAGCACTTTTCATAAATTAGATATCCCTAGTGGTAAAGATGTTTGTAGAAAACAATTCTTCCATGTGATGGATAAGTTAATGTCTACTGACGTGAGTCATGGTGATTATGAAACTTATGTTCCAATGTTAGCAGAAAAATTTGCAGACATGACTAAGGAAGAAATTTTGAAGCGCGTAGCTGCTTTGGAGTTTAATCGTTTCTTAGCTTATTATGAAAATGCGGCAGATTTAAATATCCGTGCAGCTGAAAAAGGCCGTCGTGATGTTGGTGGCATGCAGGATCGTAATAGAGAAAGAGGACGTAACGAATTCTCGGATCGCAGAAGCGGAGGAGATAGAATGAACAATGATAGCAGAGGTGGTGGAGATCGCGGCGCAGATCGCGGAGATAGAGGCGGTCGTAGCCAATCAAGAGGTACTGCAGGTGCAACTCGTTTATTCGTGAATTTAGGAACCAAGGATGGTTTTTATAAAGCGAGTTTCTTACAATTCATTTTAGACATGAGTGATTTAAAGAAAGAGGTCTTAGGAAGAATTGATATGAGAGACATGAACAGTTGGATTGAAATTGAAGCAAGTTCTGCAAAGAAAATGATCAGTGCTTTAGATGGTAAAAACTATAAGGGTCGTCGTATTCGTATGAATGATGCAGATAGTGGTGGTCAAAGAGGCAGCAACGAAGGATAGGCAAAACAACATCTTAAAAATTAAAATTGGTTCACATGGGGATTTTATTGCAAAAAGCGCCATTGATTATTTCAGGTCCTTGCAGTGCAGAAACCGAAGATCAAGTCATGCAAACAGCTATTCGATTAGCTGCTACAGGCAGGGTCGACATTATGCGTGCAGGTATCTGGAAGCCAAGAACAAGACCTGGTAGCTTTGAAGGGATTGGTACTAAAGGTTTGCCTTGGTTGCAACAAGCAAAAAAGGAAACAGGATTACCAATTGCAGTAGAAGTAGCTACTGGTAAACAAGTAGAAGATGCCTTGCATTTTGGAATGGACGTACTTTGGATTGGCGCAAGAACGACTGTGAATCCTTTTAGTGTGCAAGAAATAGCGGATGCATTAAAAGGTGTTAAAGTACCTGTATTGATAAAAAATCCATTGAACCCTGATTTAGAATTATGGGTGGGCGGTATGGAACGTATTGCAAAAGCAGGTATCGAAGAACTTGGATTGATTCACAGAGGTTTTAGTTCTTATGGCAATACTGAATATCGCAATGCACCTATGTGGCATTTAGCCATTGAGATGAAGCGTCGTTATCCAGGTATTCCAATGATCAATGATCCGTCTCATATTTGTGGTCGTCGTGATATTTTACAAGCAGTAGCACAGCAAGCAATTGACTTAGACTTTGATGGTTTAATCATTGAATCACATATTGATCCAGACAATGCTTGGAGTGATGCTAAACAACAAATTACGCCCGAAGTCTTAAAGGAGCTGTTGGAAGCGATTCGTTGGAGAAAAGAAAATATTGCTTCCGAAGAATTTCATATGGCATTGGAAAAACTGCGTCAACAAATCAATCAATTAGATGATGAATTGTTACAAGTATTATCTACAAGAATGAAAGTGGCACAAAAAATTGGAGAATATAAAAAGAACAATGACATCACCATCCTTCAGACCAACCGTTGGAATGAAATTTTAGAAAGAGCGGTTGCTAAAGGGAATGTTTTGGGATTGAGTGATGACTTTATCACTAAATACATGGATGCGGTGCATATGGAAAGTATACAACAACAAAATAAAATTATGAATAGCTAAAATTGCCTGGATCTTCCAGCAATTATAGTGATTATAAATGGACTTGCATGAAAAATTGGAAAGTAAAATTCTCAAGCAGCACAGTTGAATTTGTGTTAGATGGCAAATTTGCAACGATTGGTAAAATGGTTGACAAATCAAATGCGATCTATATCACAGACGAGAATGTGTACGCCTTACATCAACAACAATTCAAAGGAAAACCAACGATTGTGATGCCAGCTGGGGAAGCCCATAAGCAACAAGCAACAGTTGATTTTATGATTGAAGCATTGTTAAACTTTGGCGCTAATAGACAATCCGTATTGATTGGCGTTGGAGGAGGTGTCGTAACAGATATGGTTGGCTATGTGGCTGGCATATTTATGCGTGGAGTCCAATTTGGTTTTGTTCCTACTACTATACTAGCGATGGTGGACGCTTCGATTGGTGGAAAAAATGGCATCGATGTGGGGGTATATAAAAATATGGTAGGCTTGATTCGTCAACCTGCTTTTATTGTTTACGACCATAGTTTCTTAAATACATTACCTAGCTACCAATGGGAAAATGGCTTTGCAGAAATCATCAAACATGCTGCTATCAAAGATGCAAAAATGCTGCAGGAGTTAAATCAAAATGATTTAGCCTTCTATCAAAAGAATAAAAAAGCTTTGGCTGCATTGATTCAAAAAAATGTAGAAATAAAAGTGAAAGTGGTGCAGAAAGATGAGTTTGAACAAGGAGATCGTAAGTTGTTAAATTTTGGACATACTTTAGGACACGCGATTGAGAATGAACATGCTTTATTACATG
>JBIKJM010000219.1:0-2622 GCA_044360985.1 Sediminibacterium sp.
ATCTTTTTAAGAGCTTATTCTGTGAAAACAAAATTTTACAATGCCTTGCCGGTGGAATTAGCATCCATTTATTGGCATTTTGTAGATATACTATGGATTTATCTTTTTGTGTTCCTACAATTTGTAGGATAGACTAAAAACCAATATTTTTGCACTGAAATTGAAACTGAACATGTCAACAACAACAACCGCTTCGCCAACTGAAGCAAAATTATGGGGTGGTGGAAAAAGCCCTTTTAGTGTAGAGTACGGAAAAGTAATGATGTGGTACTTTTTAATGAGTGACGCATTTACTTTTGGCGCTTTCTTGATCTCTTATGGCACGGTTCGTTTTTCTACGAACGGATGGCCTGACCCTAACGTAGTTTTTAAAAGTTTCCCATTTGCACCAGAAGGTATTAACGCCCCATTGGTGTTTGTATCGGTGATGACTTTTATTTTGATTGTAAGTTCTGTGACCATGGTTTTAGCGGTACATGCTGGTCACAATATGGATAAGAAAGGCGTTGTTAGAAATATGATTTGGACAATTATTGGTGGTATCGCTTTCTTAAGCTGTCAAGCTTGGGAGTGGACTCACTTATTCCATGAAGGTGCTTGGTGGGGACAAAATCCTTTCATCAACGCAGATGGCACAGCATCTTCTACCAACTTCACTAATTTCTTTTTCACCATTACTGGTTTCCACGGTTTCCACGTATTCAGTGGTGTGGTGATAAATGTTATTATGTTGATCATGACATTGACCAACCAATTTGAAAAAAGAGGACATTACAATATGATTGAAAAAGCAGGGCTTTACTGGCACTTTGTAGACCTAGTATGGGTATTTGTATTTACTTGTTTCTACTTATTATAAAACGATTTCGATCTCGATAACGAATTTGAACAACTAACGAATTAACGAACTATGTCACATACAAATGATACACACGCAGCGCAGGATGGTGGTGCTATTGCAGAAATTAAAAAAGTTACGATTATCCTTTCAGTTTTAACCATTGTTGAATTGATCTTGGGTTTCTGGATGATTGGAATGGAAAGCAAAGCCTTGGTGCTTGGAGTGAAGGGTACCATTATTATTTTAATGATGGCGAAAGCATTTTATATTGTTGCTTATTTCATGCACTTAAAACATGAAGTAAAGAACTTGATTATGACCATTGTGGTGCCACTTACTTTATTTATCTGGTTCATCGTTGCGTTTTTAGCGGATGGCAATTCTTTCAGAAATTTACGCAATACCTATAATCCTTATTTTAAGGAGCAATCTACGATTAAGGTAGAGCAACCAGCACATGGCGGATCACACGGTGGTGGACATGAAGCAGCAGACGCGGCTGGTGCAGCACATACTGATTCTGCGGCGCATAAGACAGATTCTTCTGCAAAGCACTAATTGATTTTTTACAATATTCGAAACCACTCCAACTATTTGGGGTGGTTTTTTGTTGTAACTTTACATCCTAATAACCTCATCAACAGCATGTCTAAAAAATCTATATACGGTTTATTTATCGCCCTAGTCATACCTATTGGTTGTTATTTATGGCTTAAGTCTGCAAGCGATACTGCGGTGACTATGCCAAGACATTATTTATTGGATACGGTGGTGAGCAGGGTAGAAAAAGGCAAGACTATTGATGATAGTATTTGGCATACCACAAAAGACATTCGCTTGGTGAATCAATTAGGTGATTCAGTGAATCTATACCAACAGTCTGGTAAGATCATTATTGCCGATTTCTTTTTTACAAGTTGTGGTAGTATCTGTCCTAAGCTAACGACGAATATGGCGAAATTGCAACAGTCTTTTACAAGAGGGGGCAATAGTCGTAAAAAAGTATTGGACACGAATTTTATACAATTCATTTCTTTTTCTGTAGATCCAGAGCGTGACTCTGTTCCAGTGATCAGAGAATACGCCAATAAAATGGGTGTATCTGCTGATAACTGGTGGTTGCTTACTGGTAATAGGGATTCTATTTACAAGTTTGCATTTGAAGAAATGAAGGTGGATCAATTTAGTACAGAACCTGTCTCTCCAGACTTTGTGCATACAAGCCGCTTTGTATTGATAGATAAAAAAATGCAAGTGCGTGGGTATTACAATGGCCTGGATTCTGCAGCAATGTTAAAGCTCGCTAAAGACGTAGGATACTTAATGTTAGAGAAAGACAAAACTAAAAAGAGTAAAGTATTTCAAGATATTGTTGACCTGAGTTGGTTATGGTTAGTGATTGCATTAATGGTATCTAGTTTTGTTTACTATTTTACTAAGACAAGATTAAAAAATTAATATTCATTGTATGAATTGGAATGAATTTAAAACTAAGTATAAACAAGAAATTAGAGTAGGTTTGATTGTTTTTATTGCAACAATGGCTTACAGAATCCTGAAGGATATTTTAAATAATAAATAATAACTGTATGTTAGAACCTGTATTAAAGAAGAACGACAAATTGGCCTATACTTTAATTGGCGTTTTCTCTGTGGTGGTATTTGTAGTAGTGACTTTTCTAAGCAAATTCACTTTGGAAGTTGAACTACCTTTTGACAAACATATTTTTGCATTGATCAATGCAGTATTAAATACTGGTGTAGCCATTTTATTGGTTGCT
>JBIKJM010000220.1:0-2621 GCA_044360985.1 Sediminibacterium sp.
ACCAATTGAATGGCCGCAATGAAATTATTTCAGTCCGACAAGCAGATGGCGTAAACCTGAATCAAAATACAGGTCAAACAAAACACTATGGGATAGAATACCAAGTGAAATATAATTTTAGCAAATTATTTCAGATCAACTTTAATGGCAGCAATGCAAAGCACCTTTATGTGAATACAATTTTAAAGGGAACAGATATTAGCAATAAAGAAATGCTAGCCGCACCTCGTTTTTTTAGTAACCTTACTGTATTAAGTCAATGGAATAAAGCTTTAAGTTCATCCTTAGAATGGCAACACCAGTCTGGTTATTTTATGGACGAGATCAACGCTACTCGCTACCCTGGTTTTGATGTGCTGAACCTTCGAGTAAATTACAGCATGAAAAAACATGAATTTTGGTTACAATGTTTAAACATTACGGATCAATTTTATGCCAGTATGGCGACAAAAAACTTTAGTGTGCGGGGTAACAATGCTTACGCTTATTATTTAGGCGATAATAGGACAATTGCATTGGGATGGAGATGGAACATCATTCCATAAAAAAAGGGACGCAATTGCGTCCCTTTTTTTATATGTAAACTCTTTTATTATTAGGACGATTAATTTCCGCCACCAATTCTAATTGCACTTCCTCCCATTCTAATACCGCCGCCTCTTTGCATATCCTGCATTAGCTTTTGCATATTTTCTTGAAATTGCGCTCTATTCATTTTCTCGCCCTTAGTTGGTGCAATCAATTCTTTTTTAGGAAACTTGGCACTCACTTCAACGGCAGTCATCACGTTAGCCCCATTGTCTTGATCTATCTCCATAATCACACCCGGCAATCCACTATAACCTTCTGGACCAAATGACACTGGGATACCTTCTGCATACCAAACTACTAATTCAGTTTCTTTAGGTGCTTTTGGTGTATTCGCTGTTGTATCTGAATTGTTGCCTGGGCCACCAATACTTATTCTCATACGCACCTGAGGAGCGGTAACCATCGTAGTAGCTTTTTTACAAAGTTGCTTCGCAATGGTTTTAGTCTCTTCTGATAATTTCCATTTGTATTGCTTTAAAGAATCAACAATTAAAAATTCTTTTTCAAAAAATTCACGTCCCTCGTATTGCATCTGTTTTGCAAGATCAGTATAGGTATTTGCAGATGGCATTCTAAAGTTAAAACGCATCCCGCCACCGCCTCCACCACCAGCATTTGCAAACGGATCTGGTGCTTCTTCATCTACCACTGATCTAAATAAGCTTACATTCTCATTAAAAATTAATTCAAATTTGTCCGTTCTAAATTCTGGGACCATGGACTTCATTTGAGGGTCAGGTAGGTTACGATGCATATTAATCTTACGCTCATAACTAATTTTCCCTTCCTTCATTTGTCCATTAGCAACTGTTGTTAAGCTTGTAAATGCGATCAACAAACCAAGTACTAATTGTGTTTTTTTCATAAAATTTATTTTTTACTTCTTTATAATTATTATTGTATTGAAAATATTTAATTGAATATAAATACTTTATTGTCTGGTATAAATTTTACATTCTAATGATCATTCCACCTGGTCTTGCGCCTCCACCTAAACCAGATTTTTGTAAGCTATACGTAAAGGTCAATAAAAAATATTGACTAATTACATTATAGGATCTATCTACAATCTGATTTTGAGATACGTTTCTGTTGATGCCAATATTCTTCTTCAATAAATCAAAGGCGCTCATCTTAATTTCTGCTCTCTTATTTTTTAAGAAAAATTTAGAAAAGCTTGCATTCCAGATGGGTATAGAAGTATTAAAGCCTTCGGCACGACCCGTGTTAATGGCATAGTTGAAGGATTGATTCAATACGATATTCCATGGCAGATAATTGGTCATGTCTGCACCAAAAACTTTTGTCAAAAAGTTGGTATTCAAAGTTGGATTTACTTTATTATTTGTATTGCTAAAGGAATAACGAGCAGTCAAATTAATATCAATGACATCATCTACAATATAGGTATAAGACATACTAGGACCAGTAGATTTTGTTACAATGGTATTTAATAAGCCATTTGCATAAGAGATATTATTATTCAAACCAGCGTTCAATCCAAAACTTAATCTTGAATTCAATTTTTTGATTCCAAATCCATAGTTCATAGAACCATTGATTCTATAAACCCCATTGACATTGACTGGCGTTGATAAGATCGTACGATTTGGGCGCACGATATCATAATTTACAATAGAGTTATTGGTTGTAGACGCATTCAATGTTGAAAAAAAGCTTTTCCCTGCTAAAATTTTTGAGGAGAAAAAACGAATATTTAAATTATGAACATAACTTCTTTTCAAATCAGGATTACCAATGGATTGTCTATTAATGTTGCTTTGATCCAATACCGGTTGCAATTGAGTGATAGAAGGCTGATTTGTGGATGTACGATAATCTATATTTAAATTTTTTGTTTGAGAGAAGTTATACCTAAAAGTTGCATTAGGCAAGATGTCTTGAAAGCTTTGACTTATTTTTGTTTTTGCACTGATGTTCTCCCCATCTAGCACGGCCTTTTGTAAAGAAAATCCAGTTGAAAAATTATATTTCTTTTGATTGGACCTATAGCTCATCCCTCCGCCAGA
>JBIKJM010000221.1:0-2597 GCA_044360985.1 Sediminibacterium sp.
CTTTTAAAATACTAATTCGAACTTGTATTTGTTTATTGGGCATAATCACGCCATAGCTTGTTCTAGCTGCAGCCTGAAACGCAATACCCTTTTGGTTTTGACTCAAACAAATTTGAGAATACAGTAGCAACACAATGATTATATTTAGGGAAACATGTCTCATAGTTTTATAAATTTTATATACTTGACACCATAATATTTTTTGTCATCCATCATGGACTCGGGTAAATACAATACCTGCATAATGTATACACCACCAGGCATTGCACTGATATCAATGGATCTTCCCTTATAACCGCTTCTATATGTTATTTGATCACTTGCAATGACTAGCCCATGTACATTCATAATCTTATATCCAAATAAAATCAGATCCGGCTCTTTTGAAAATAGCACAATACCATCTCCGGTAAATGTATTTTTTAGTTCGATACTGAGATTGTATTTTTCACTCAAACCACCATTGGCAAAGCGATTGACAGTAGGTTGTAAAAAACCTGTAGTAAGACTAAAGCTATTGGATTGGCCGAGTAACATGCTGGTCAGTCCAAGATCAAGACGCCAATCCATCTGCAAGCCATCCATATTAGTAGACACATAACTATTAGCAGCAAGGCTAAATGCTTGTAAAGGCAATACTTGTCCATCCAATGGAGCAACAAACAATTGTAATAGGATGAGGAAGTAAAAATAGATTGATTTTAGATGATCCATTACTTAAACCTAGTCATTCTTGATACTTATTTTTAGCGTATTTATACTTTCAATATCTTGCACTTATAAAATCCTCTATTTTTATAAATTTTAAAAATATCCAATCAAAATGTTGGCAAAAATTATTAACTTTAATCAATGAACTTAATTAAATCCCTCATGAGATATAAAATCTTCATTTTAGTATTAAGCATTGGTTTTTTTGCTTGTAGTAAAGGTGGTGACAGTCCTGCAACCCCTTCTAAGCCGACTGTTGAGCCAGATTTAGCAGCCGCTAATGCAGTGAAAGTAGACATTGACCCAGGTCCAACAGATATCTATATAGTGTCAGGTACTTCACAAAAAATAGAAATCAAGTTGGTCGCTATACCCGAAAGTGGTGTTACCATTGATACAAAATTGATTAATCCATTAAAAAACGACACTGTTTTTAAAAATAATTTTTCTTCTAAAAGCCTTACTCCTCCTCCTGTTATTGTAACAGGCTTATTGCCTTATGTGAAATATAATCTTATGGTGGTTGTTAAATCTCAAACCACAGCTACTAATTTCAAAATTATTCAATTCCAAATGGCAACAAAATAATCCGACCATTTATAAAATATTGGTCCCTTATCTTTTTAGATAGGGGATTTTTTTTGTACCTTATGTCTTGAATTTATATCGTCACTATTATAAAAAAATTTAAATTTTGCCAGCTATGAAAAAGCAAATCTTATTCCCACTAATTTTCGGTTTTATTTCCACTTTGGCAATTGCTCAAGTGCCTAATGATGTGTATCGCATGGAAGCAGTTGCTCGACCTAAAATCTCACCAGAAGGCAGTTGGATTTTATATAGTCAATCAAAAATTGATGCTGCAAAAGATAGGTCAGTATCTAAATTATATATGATGTCGTCTGATGGCAAAGAGACCATCACTTTAACAGAACAAACCAAGGGTGTTGGTAATTACCAATGGAGCCCTGATGGAAAATATATTTCTTATTTAACCAAAGGAAAAGACGAGGAAAATGGTTCTCAAGTATTTTTAATGGATCGTCGAGGTGGAGAAGGTGTTCAATTAACGAATATCAAAGGAGAGATTGATGATTATGTTTGGTTTAATAACGGTAAAAAAATGATCATAGTTGTTACAGATTATAATTATGCCGATACCGCTAAGTCAAAAATTAGAACACCTTATGAAATGAATAGGTATAGATTTAAACAAGACAACGAGGGTTATTTAGACAATCGTAAAGCACATATCTATTTATTTGATATGGCAACAAAAAAATTAGATACATTAACAAGCGGCAATTACAATGAGTCTAGGGTTGCTATTAGTGCAGACGATTCAATGATTGCCTACGTGAGCAATGTTTCTGAAAATCCTGATAAGAATTCTAATACGGATTTATTTTTATTAAATCTTACAAAAGGCGCTACACCATTGCAGATCACGAAATTTAAAGGCGCAAATAATAGTCCTGTATTTAGCCCAGACAATACTAAAATTGCATTTTTACAGTCAAGCTCAGAGCGAAATTATGATATGTATGATATTACGCAGCTAGGCGTATATGATATTAAATCAAAAACAGTATCCATTGTTTCAAAAAATTATGATCGTGCGTTCTCTTCTATTTTTTGGTCCAAAGATGGCCAGTCGATTTTATCATTGATTGAAGATGATAGAAAACAAAATTTGGTGCAATTTAATATTCAAACACAAAAGCCAGAGCAATTAACAAACGAAATGGGTGTGTATAGTTCTATGGACATGAATGATAAAGGAGATGTGGTTTTATTATTTGCTAATTTAGAAACGCCGAATGAAATTTATACTTACCAAAATAAAACCACTAAAAGATTGACGCATTTACAAGACGCTTTTGTAG
>JBIKJM010000223.1:0-2595 GCA_044360985.1 Sediminibacterium sp.
AGTAACTCAGCCATTGATTTGCCGATTCCACTTGTTGCTCCTATGATGATAGCTTTTTTCATTTTCATAAAAGTAGATAAACTAAGTATGAATGCCAACTTCCTGCAACTTGACACGAAGTTCAACCCTTTAATTTCCTGATCGTCACATACTCAATCATAGCATTATAGTTGCATCTCCTCTGCGTGAGGTTTTGCGTGAGGTTTTTATCATTTCTTACCGAATACACGAACCTTTAATGCTTATCTATCACTGGGTTTGACTGTGTGATTAAAATAAATAATTAGTCAAGCCAAAATTGGCCAATTGAATATGTTTTTGCTTTACCTGATATTAAAACACGTTCCCCTTTGTCTTCACAATACAGTTCCCCAATTCTTTCTGATATTTGAAATGCATGAAGTTCTTTCTTATTTAATCTATTTGACCAAAATGGAATTAACGAGCAATGTGCTGATCCTGTAACTGGGTCTTCTAATATAGAAGCTTGTGGTGTGAAAAATCTAGAGACGAAATCACAATTTTCCCCTTTGGCAGTAACAATTACCCCTCCAGGATCTAAGTTAATTTCATCAAAAATTCCCTTATTAATTTTAATATTCCTTACATCAGTTTCGCTCTCATATACTAAAATATAATCTCTAGATTTTAGTACTTCTTTGGGTATAATATTCAGTGAATTTTTAATAATAGTTGGTAAAATTTCAGGTGACGGCATTCTTGAGGGGAAATCCATTTTATAAATATCATTACATACTGTTACAATTAAATCTCCGCTTAAGGTTTCAAAAATAATTTTATCACTTTGAAAATCTAAGATTGTTTTTAGACAATGTGCTGTTGCTAGAGTAGCATGTCCACATAAATCCATTTCTATTTCGGGAGTGAACCATCTTAAATGTATTTTATTCTCTTTCATAACAAAAAAAGCAGTTTCTGCAACTGCGTTTTCTTTGGAAATTTTTAATAAAATATCATCAGATAACCAATTTTCAAGAGGTACAACACAGGCAGGATTTCCACCAAATGTCTTATTTGTAAATGCATCAATTTGGTATAAATTATATTTCATTAAATATTTTTTAGATTCTATAAAATTACATTTTAACCATTCAACTTGCTTCCAATTGTCAGGAAGTTCCAGTTTTGTTCCATACTTAGCATTGAAAGGCGCGCAACAATAATTCTAACTAATTGAAAACCAAAACAATGTAAGGACTTAAGTTAAATCGTGGGTCCTTTGCTACCTGAGGTTGGCGTGAGGTTTTTGAAAAAAAGAGACCCCTATTGCTAGAGGTCTCAGTCGTATTTTTTCAAACTTAAATTGAACTAGTTATTATTTTTGAGATGCCGCAAACTCCTCTCTTAATAAAGTAGGATCAAAAAAACGACCTCCACTTATAATTTTGTCATCTTTCCAATAGAAATATGCATGAACGGGAGTTGTACTTTTATTTTTTGTAAATTTCCCCGTTCCAGACCACATACCCCACCAGCCTGTAGCGGTAACTCCATTCTTGCTAACAAAAGTTCTTATGTTATCGGTTGTTAAACTTATATCACTAAATAACTGATGCGCATTTCGAGTGTCTTGCACAAATCCTACACGACCACCTGGATTTACTTTAGTTACTCCGTTCTCTTGGTTATTAGAAAATTGATCGCTAAATTTTAGTGTATCAGCAATTATTTCATAAACGATACTTGAGTCATTTTTACTATAGGATTCAAGTAATTGTCTTACTTTAATTGTTTTTGCATCTAAGGTAGTCCAAGTACCGGTGTCCTTGTCCTCTTCAGAAGTTTCATTTATTTTTGTTTCTTGGTTTGTACAAGCAACTAATGATGCTGATACAAGAATACATAATAATAGTTTTTTCATACGTAATAGTTTAGAAATAGATGATAGTCCATTTCAATGAATGAATAAGGTGATTAAGAAATGATAGTGATTACAAGAATTGTAAATAGAATTGTTGCGTTAGAATTGCAATAGATTGAATGATTTACTATTAAAAGGTAAGTAAAATATTTAATGTATTAAATAAATAACCTCTGCGTGAGGAAAACACCCCCTGAATTCGACTGAAATCGGTTGATTTCGGTTTTGTGAAAACATAACTAACTACAAATCAACGCTTTCGTTTTCTCAAAAAATCTTCATAACCCTGAGGTCACGAGTTCAAATCTCGTTCTCGCTACAAAGCCTCTTAACGCAAGCTCAGAGGCTTTTTTAATGCGCAGGATTGGCAATCCGTTTAATTGTGGGTCCTTTTTATTCTTATAAATTGATTAACTTTAAA
This sequence comes from Sediminibacterium sp., assembly GCA_044360985.1. Classification (GTDB taxonomy): domain Bacteria; phylum Bacteroidota; class Bacteroidia; order Chitinophagales; family Chitinophagaceae; genus Sediminibacterium. The sequence goes on from JBIKJM010000223.1 coordinate 2,304, forward strand.
AGAGTATTTATTTTAATTTGATAAAATCTTTACAAGTATGAACAAAATGAAATCTTATCTATTTTTTTTCTTTTTTCTTGTTATTGTACAATCAGAAGCACAAATAACTCCTATTAATAATAATGATTCTAGTTCATTTAAATATTTTAAAGGAACTATTTTGGATAGCAAAACAAAGAATGAACTAACTTTTGCAAGTATAACAGTTTCTGGATCAAATATTTCTACTATTAGTAATAGTGAAGGAGATTTTTTAATCAAAATTCCTATATATAAGCAAGACGCAAGTCTT
>JBIKJM010000222.1:0-2595 GCA_044360985.1 Sediminibacterium sp.
AGATATGGAAGACATGGACGGTGATGGAAAATTTGGTTGTAAAACAATGCCAATAGCATGGGGTTTACAAACTACAAAAGTTTATGTGGCGGTTTGGCTCATGGTCCTTATTTTAGTGTTGTTCATTATTCAATTATACGCCATACCATTTGGATGGTGGATTCCAATCACCTATTGTATTGCCACTATTATTGCCCCACTCGTATTTGTTTTATTTAAACTAAAAGAAGCTTTTTTGAGGGAAGACTTTAATCGATTAAGCAAATGGATCAAATTTGCTATGTTAATGGGTATTTTATCCATGGGCTTTTTTTATTTTCTGCTTTAATTCCAATACATATGAATGGATTTATTTTAGCATCACAGTCTCCCCGAAGAAAACAGTTACTAGCATGGGCAGATATTGAATTTGATATCATCGTATCTGCAGCAGCCGAAGATTTTCCTGCAGAGATGGATGTACAAGAAGTGCCAGTTTATATTGCACAAAAAAAAGCGATTGCTGTTCAGCAAAAAATCAAGGATGAATTTCCAATACATCAAGGCAAGTGGATTATTGCTGCTGATACCATTGTAGTATTAGAAAATGAAATCATTGGTAAGCCAATAGACAGGGCAGATGCGATTTATATATTGCAAAAACTATCTGGTAAAACACATCGTGTTATCACAGGGGTGTATTTGATCAATGATACCGAGTCAAGAAATTTTAGCGAAACCACATTGGTGCATTTCCATCCACTAACATTGTCACAGATTGAATATTACGTCGATCAATATCAGCCTTATGACAAAGCAGGTGCTTATGGTATTCAAGACTGGATTGGTGTGATAGGTATCCGAGGAATCGAAGGTGATTTTTACAATGTCATGGGACTGCCAGTGAGTAAGTTGTTGGGGTATCTTCCTACAACTAATTCTACAACCAATTAAAGCTAATATCCAATTCTAAATCTGGATGAAGGCTTCTTTCAGCTGGGCAGGTTCTTCCGACTCTTTCCAAAATTTCTTTTGTATGATCATCCAAATTTAAAGCTGGCATGGTTACTGCAATAATGATTTTACCAATTCTTCTTGGTTCACTCATCATTACTTTCGTCACATCAACTTTAGCACCATCTAATTTAATATCCATGCTTTCTGCCTTGATTCCCATGGTGGTAATCAAACAAGACCCTAAGCCAGTCGCAATTAAATCGGTAGGACCGAAACGTGCACCTTGACCTTTATTATCAGATGGGGCATCAGTTTCAAAACTTGAACCACTTTGATGGTGTAGGCAGGTGGTTCTTAAATTTGCGTCATAAGTTACGGTTGCTGTCATATCTGTTGAATTGCTGGTTTGTGATTTTGGTAAATTTACTACGAAAGGCTTAATTTAAGCACAAGTCTTGTATTTTTGTATCTGATAACAGAAAAGCATGCAAGAATTACCGATAGTCCCAGCTGAACAACATATAAAAAAGCCCGATTGGTTGAGGGTGAAATTACCTATAGGGGAAAGCTACAAACACGTAAGAGGCTTAGTAGATAAGCATAAATTACATACCATTTGCGAGAGTGGTAATTGCCCAAATATGGGGGAGTGTTGGGGGGAAGGAACTGCTACTTTTATGATATTGGGTAATATTTGCACAAGGAGTTGCCAATTTTGCGCAGTAGCCACAGGAAGACCAAAACCAGTCGAGTGGGACGAACCACAACGTGTTGCTGAAGCTATTTTTTTAATGAAAGTGAAGCATGCGGTATTAACCAGTGTAGACAGAGATGAATTACCGGATGGTGGATCTATTATTTGGTCTAATACAATTAAGGCAATCAAAGCTTTAACACCTGATACGACATTGGAAACATTGATTCCAGACTTTAGAGGAATCAAAGAACAAATAGAAAGAATCATTGAAGCTGCTCCAGAAGTGGTGAGTCATAATATGGAAACAGTAGAGCGTAATACAAAACGTGTACGCGTTCAAGCAAAATACAGAAGAAGTTTAGAAGTGCTAGAGACCTTAAAGAAAGGCGGCATGCGGACTAAGACTGGTATCATGTTGGGTATTGGCGAAGAGAAAGACGAAGTGATCCAAACCATGAAAGACTTAGTGGGTGTTGGGTGTGACGTGTTAACTATTGGTCAATATTTACAACCAACTAAGAAACATTTACCTGTTCAAAGATTCGTTCACCCCGATGAATTTGCTGAACTAAGAACGATTGGCTATGAACTAGGCTTTGACTATGTAGAAAGTGGGCCATTGGTAAGATCGTCTTATCATTCAGAAAAGCATGTCATCAAAGGCTGGGGGAGAAATAAATATTTAGAGGAACTAGCTGCTACTCCCACATAAGTGCGGAAGCGCCTAATATTGCTGCGTCAGATTCTTTTAAATGACTGATTAATATTTTTACTTTATTTTGGAAGATCTCAATCAAGTTCGCTTCCATACTCTCCCTTGTTGGTTTTAAAATGAGGTCTCCTGCTCTTGTCAACCCACCAAATAAAATGATGGCTTCGGGATTTGAGAACATAACAAAATTTGCTAAAGCAATACCTAATATATTTCCTGTAAATTCAAATACTTCTATTGCAACTCCATC
>JBIKJM010000224.1:0-2559 GCA_044360985.1 Sediminibacterium sp.
GATTTGGCTCTAGTAATAAAATGCGATTCATTGACTCGTCTGCATGCCAGAGGGGATCCAAATTAAAACTATTATAAATACAAAAAGGTTGATTAGGTAAAACAGTTTTGTTATCAAAAATATTTGATTGATTTATCTTTTCAATGTTTTTCAAAATAGATATAGTGTCTATCTCAAATGCTTGATCTAGTGGATCCGGCCAGTTTACAGAATGATTTGTTTTAATTTGACCAGCTGAATTAAAAATAGCTTCTGTTAGATATTCATATTCCCTATCTAAAAAAGTGCCTTCTTGTTTTGTAGAGGTGTATTTATTGATATTTTCTTGATTAGCAATATACTGTTTACTACTAAAAGTGCCTGCCACCCATTGCCAACTTAAAAAATTTGCTGCAGGATCATGGTCTAATAAATTTGCATACATCCACTTGGCGCCAGGCAACCATGCTGCTTTAAAAATATTAGAATGCAACATCGAAATATACATTCTTACATGATTATGCATCAATCCATGCGCATACAAATAGTGTATGGCTTTGTCAAGTGCTTGAATACCCGTGTTGCCCTCACTCATTGGTATTGGTAGAGATTCTAGTACCACTTTAGCTTGGGCTGATTTTAGGTCTTGTAAAATCAAATTGCCTTTTTGTTGCCAAACTCTTTGAAAATACTCTCGCCATGCCATTTGCTGCATAAAACCAATCCATTCCTGTTTATTGTACTTGGTTTTAAGTTGCTCCATCACCAATACCGGACTCAGCAATCCCCTAGATATATAAGGTGACCAACTTGTCACTGCACCATTGGTATAATTCCTTGTTGCATTGTACTTCCCTGGTTGATATGCTTTCACCTGCTCTAAAATGGATGCATATGTCAAATTCATGAATTGTATTATTAGTCGTATTTAATGAACAATTTTAACTGTAAAATGTTTAAAATGAATGCAGGTTCAGCTCGTATTCCCACATCAACTTTATGACCAGTCCGAAATAGGTATTGGAGGCGGTGATTTTTATATCATTGAATCTGACCTCTTTTTTCTTCAATTCCAATTCCACCAACAAAAGCTATTGTTTCATAGAGCTTCTATGAAATATTATACCCAGCTACTTACACAAAAAGGGCATCACTGTCACTATATAAATGCCAAGGACCCAAATGCTTCAATTGTTAGCTTGGTCAAGATGCTTAAGTCAAAGGGCGTTCAAAAAATAAAATTGTATGACCCATGTGATTACTTATTGGATCAACAATTAAAAAAAGCAAGTAAGGTATATGGGATCGACTTAAGCTATATGCCAAGTCCTAATTTTTTAAATAATCTACCAGAAAGCGTGGAGTTACTTGGCAATAAAAAAACTTATTTTCAAACAAGCTTTTATACCGAACAACGCAAACAGAGGAAAATTTTAATTGAAAAAGATGGAAGCCCCGTTGGTGGACAATGGAGTTTTGATGCGGAGAACAGAAAAAAAATTCCAAAGAATACACCTATACCTGCGATTCATTTTTTTGAGTCTAATCATTATATAGAAGAAGCGACTGTCTATGTAAAAAAGAATTTTAAAAACAACCCTGGAAAATCTGATGCACCTTTTACTGCTGCAAATAAAGGTTTGTATTATCCAGTGACACACGCCGATGCGAAAAAAGCAATGAACTTATTCATTGCTGAAAAGCTAGAACAGTTTGGTATATATGAGGATGCAATGGTGGTAGCAGAAAAAACTTTATTTCATAGCGTACTAAGTCCATTAATTAATGTAGGACTAATTCAACCTGCTGAATTTTTAAACGCCTTATTGCAGGCTTATCAAAAAGCTAAAGCACCTATCAATAGTATCGAAGGTATTATAAGGCAAATCATAGGATGGAGAGAATTCGTACAGTTGACTTATCGCAAGATTGGAGGTCAACAAAGAACAAAAAATTTCTGGGGCTTTACTAAAAAAATGCCTCAATCTTTTTATAACGGCACAACAGGAATTGATCCAATAGATATCAGTATCAAAAAATTATTAGAGTCCGGTTATAATCATCATATTGAAAGATTGATGGTCTTAGGTAATTTTATGTTGCTCTGTGAAATAGAGCCAGATGCCGTATACCAGTGGTTTATGGAAATGTATATCGATGCTTATGATTGGGTGATGGTGCCCAATGTGTATGGCATGTCTCAGTTTGCAGATGGAGGCATGATTACCACGAAGCCCTATATCTGTGGATCCAATTATTTAATGAAGATGGGAGACTTCCCTAAAGGCGAGTGGCAAGCCATTTGGGATGGTTTATTTTGGCGCTTTTTATCCAAACAACGCGTTGTTTTTTCAAAAAATCCAAGATGGGCAATGCTCTTAAGTACATGGGATAAGATGCCGGAAGAAAAAAGAGCGAATCATTTAAATAACGCAGAACAATTTTTAAAAGCATTAAAGTAAAAGAATAGTACAATGGGAAAAGAAACTTTGATCAATCCAAGACCAGCAGAACCTATTTTAAGATCTGAATGGGTCGAAAAAGATAGAGACCGTATTATTGAAATGGCCTGGGAAGACC
>JBIKJM010000225.1:0-2532 GCA_044360985.1 Sediminibacterium sp.
GTTGTACTTCTCCTCCGTATGAAAATAAATCTTTAGTAACTACAATTAAATCCACTTGGTTGGTATCGTATGACGTAACAATTGCGTTTATTTTAGCATCTTGTATATAGCTCAGATCTCTTAACCACTTTTCGTTGTAAGCAATGATTGAAGGGTCAAACACATCCCATTCTTTAAAAAATAGATTTTCTCTAATGGCTCTTTTGTTAGATTTATAATACAATTTATTACCAATTTTTGTAAAAAAATCCTTCAAGTTAGATTCTTTCGAATCAATTGTCATTGTGAAATTTTGTTGCTCAATGGTGATACTATTGATTCTTTTACCAGCATAAGAATTGAGGGTACGAATTTGTTTCAATAAATTTGTTTTTGTACTATCAGTCATCGATTCAGCCTTCCCTGTAATTGCTTTTTGTGCTTTTTCTAAAAGGTTAATTTGTGCATAAATATTTTGCATTAGAAACAATTGCCCAATAACAACTATGAATAAGATTTGTAAGAATATTTTTTTATTCATTTAACTTTTATAATTCGTTTAAGCTTTATCAAAAAAGATTTCTTTGAATGGCATTGTCATTGCTTAATTCGTTCCATAAAGGTACTGAAAATAAAAAACCCATGCTGATAAAATCAACATGGGCTAATAGGGAGAAATTGTTATTTCTTTTTGTCTTTATAGACTAGTATCTGTAAGCGTCAGACTTAAATGGACCTGCTTTTGGTATGCCTAAATAAGCTGCTTGCTCTTCTGTTAATTCGTCTAATTGTGCACCTACTTTAGCTAAATGTAAACGAGCTACCTTCTCATCTAAATGCTTAGGCAATACATACACTTTGTTTTCGTAGTTTTTATGGTTTGTCCACAATTCAATTTGCGCTAATGTTTGGTTAGAGAAAGAGTTACTCATCACAAAAGATGGGTGACCAGTCGCACAACCTAAGTTCACTAAACGGCCTTCTGCTAAAACGATTACATCCTTACCATCGATATTGTATAAATCAACCTGTGGTTTGATGGTATCTTTTGTATGACCATAATTTTGATTCAACCAAGCCATATCAATTTCAATATCAAAGTGACCGATATTACAAACAATTGCCTTATCCTTCATCACTCTAAAATGCTTTTCATTAATTAAGTCTCTACATCCAGATGCAGTTACAATGATATCCGCTTCTTTCACTGCGTCAATCATACGCTTCACTTCAAATCCATCCATCGCAGCTTGTAAAGCACAAATAGGATCAATCTCAGTCACCATTACGCGACAACCAGCACCACGTAAAGAAGCCGCAGAACCTTTTCCTACGTCACCGTAAGAACCTACTACTGCAACCTTACCAGCCATCATCACATCAGTAGCACGACGAATCGCATCTACCAATGATTCTTGACAACCGTATTTGTTATCGAACTTAGATTTAGTTACTGAATCATTTACATTGATCGCAGGCATTGGTAATGTACCTTTAGCCATACGTTCATATAAACGGTGCACACCTGTTGTAGTCTCTTCACTCAAACCTTTGATACCAGAAACAAATTGTGGGTACTTGTCTAATACCATATTTGTTAAATCACCACCATCATCCAAGATCATATTTAAAGGACGATCTTCACCGCCGAAAAATAATGTTTGCTCAATACACCAATCTCCTTCTTCAATACTTTGACCTTTCCATGCAAACACACCCACACCTGTTGCAGCAATCGCAGCAGCAGCTTGGTCTTGTGTAGAGAAGATATTACAAGAGCTCCACTTTACTTCTGCACCTAATGCAGTTAAAGTTTCAATCAATACTGCAGTTTGGATGGTCATGTGTAAACAACCAGCAATACGTGCACCTTTTAATGGTTGGCTAGGACCATATTCTTCACGAATACTCATCAAGCCTGGCATTTCTGCTTCTGCTAAACGAATCTCTTTACGTCCCCAATCTGCTAGGGTAATATCTGCTACTTTATAAGGTAGGCTAAAATCGATGTTTTGTAAACCTGACATATTTAATAATTTAGAGTGTAAAGGTAGTTTTGTAGGATAAAATGACAAAATATTTGATATTTTTAGGATATTCAGCTAATATTTACTATTTTTATGATGATTTATGCTAAAATAACATGAAAAATACTGCTCCATTAGTAGATTCGGCTAGTCTTCAACAATCCATCTCATTAGACGAGAAGGATTTAGCCATTTTACGCCTCTTACAACAGAATGCGAGGATCACGGTAAAAGAAATTGCCGATCAAATTCATTTGAGCACCACGCCTGTGCATGAGCGTATTAAAAGGCTAGAAGCTGGTGGGGTAATTAAGCAGTATGCCACTTTAATTGATGGGACAAAAGTAAAAAAGGGCTTAATGGTTATTTGTTATGTGTCTCTAAATCAGCACAGTAAGCAGTCGGGGGGTCAGTTTATAAAACTTATTAATGCCCTACCTGATGTGGTGGAATGCTACAGTATTTCGGGGGAATTTGACTTTATGCTCAAGATTGTGACCGAGGATATGAACAGTTATTACAATTT
>JBIKJM010000226.1:0-2514 GCA_044360985.1 Sediminibacterium sp.
TATATACCGGTTAACAATATTTACAATGCAAATTGTAATAGGAACGGGAAGTAGCGCAGGCCGGTAGCGCACTTGGTTTGGGACCAAGGGGTCGCAGGTTCGAATCCTGTCTTCCCGACCAACACAAAAAAGACCTCTACAAGTCATTATAAATTAATGAATTTTGTAGAGGTTTTTTCTTTAATATCAAAACATACCCCATACCATACCTTTTTCGGTTTTCTCTAGTAGTTTTAGATATACACTTTTATAGTGTATAGGTATATCATTGATTATTGTAAAATCAGATTTATAGTAATTAAATGGAAAGAAGGTTTGTCCTATCCATTTGAAATACTCAATTAAAGAAGTGAGGTAATCCTTTTAATTTATCATGCACATTTAAAACTCGTTACTGCCCATCTAGACAAACTATTATTCTCGTTAGGCAAATCCAATTTCTTTTTAATATTATACCTGTGATTACGAATGGTCTTTTCAGAGAGATACAATAAATCAGCAATCTCTTTACTCTTTTTTTGTTGGGCAATTAAACCTAGAATGATATTTTCCATTCTGGTTAATCCTCTAATACCTAATTGAATGGCAGCTTCTAAATTGATAATTTTACTGTGTTCCATGGCTTATACATTGTTTAGAGTATAAACCTATTACATAAAAAAATATTTCAAATTAAACTACTTTAATATGTATGAATAAAGCCTAAAAATTAAACTAGTTTAATTGCCTTACTTATTTTTTAAAATCGGTTTTAGTACTTCAAATTTTCCATCAATCGCCTGTTCATTAAAATTTAAGCCTAGTAGATTTGCTACCAATGGATAAACGTGTACGTTTTCAAAGCCTTCAATCATCAATCCTTTTTTAAAGGCAGGGCCCCAGGCCATAAAGCTTGCCCTCATGTCTACTTCTTTATTATCAAACCCGTGTTTACCTTTTGTTGGCTTGCTCGTACCAAGATTAAATACTTGATGAATTGTCTTTGGCACCAATATAAGATCACCCAATCGGTTAAATCTATCATCCGATTTTTTATAATGCCAATGGTCTGGTGTTTCATCTAATTTGTAAGTCGTGAATCGGGTGTCTTGCTTTAAAGCCTGATAAGTGGCTTCGACCTTACTTGCATCTTTTGCATATAAATGCAATAAGGCATCACTCCATGGCACTCTAAAATCATTTTTATCCACTGCAGCAGGTAAGCCAATGGTATTATCCACATCAACAGTGGTCATGCCATGATCTGATACAAAAATATAGTTGATTGGCAGATTCAAAGGTGCTAATGCTGCTTGCAATGCATTGATACTGCTATCTACAAACTGCACCGATTTTTTTACTCTAGGATCTTCTGGTCCGTAAGTATGCGCATCATGGTCTACATCTGGAAAATAAAAAGTGATCATATGTGGACGTCTATCTTCTGGAAGCGTCAACCAATTTTTCACCGCTTGAATCCTTGTACCAATATTCGTTTTGTCATTATAGATATAATGATAGGTTGGTTTAATACCTTGAATATCGGCTTCTGAAGCTACCCAATAAAAGCTGGCAGCAAGCATTTTTTGTTGTTCTGCTAAAACCCATAAAGGCGTTCCGCCATACCATTTGCCTTCAGATACCATTTTCTTATTGGCCATGCTATATTGTTGGCCAGAAGCCACATCTATATAAGTATTGTCCACCAATCCATGGTGTGCTGGGTATAAGCCAGTAACGATGGTGTAATGGTTTGGAAAAGTAACTGAAGGATAGGAGGGTTGCATGTATTTGGCACGCACTCCATTTTGACTGATCGTTTTTAAAAATGTAGCATCATACTTTTCTGCAAAGTCCGCCCTAAATCCGTCTGCAGAAATTAAAATAACATACGGTTTCTTGTATTGACTAGGATCATTTTTGGTCAATGGATTAATTTGTTCCGTCGTGTCTTGGGCAAACAAGGATCTTGACAAAATCATCAACAAAGCAAGTAAACTCAATCTTCCGTTATAAAAGAACATTAAATTATTTTTCATTTATTATTTTTAATTTTTCGATTTGAAATTTTTTGATGGATCAAAATACTTAATTGAACACTTATAACAGCAACCAATATGCCTCCTCCTAAATCCATTGGGAAATGCTGTCCTAAATATACCCTTGAATAAGCACAGACCATTGCGAAGATAGCACCAATGGCGAAGACCCATTTTGTAGGAAATAAATAAATTGTTAATAAAAATAAAGTAAACGCAGTGGCGGTATGACCTGAAGGAAAACTATTCCAAGAATGCATCAAAACGCCCGGCACGGTATGTATTTCATCCAAAGGTATCCCGCTTGCAATAGGCCTACTTATTTTATCCCAAATAAAATTTTTTGGAATTTGTGTAAGCAGGGTCGATAATAAAAAATTAAGGATAATTAATTTAAAGTCTTTTTTAAACAAAACAACTACAACTGATAAGTAGGGAATCCAAACCCATCCCTCTGCACCCCAGGTTGCCCATTTAAAAAATTGATCCATCAAAG
>JBIKJM010000046.1:0-8352 GCA_044360985.1 Sediminibacterium sp.
AGTGTATTGTGGTTACAGCAGTTCCAATATCAGTAGCAATGGTACCATTTGTCTTAAAATCATAAATTGTACCTTCTAATCCTCCTTGATAATAAAGCGTACCAAATGCGTCTAAAGGCATATTCTTAATTTGTTTGATTTCAGGTATCCAACTACCTAAATCAACAATATTGGTTTTTGCATTCAATTGATTCACTTGAATCATTGTTTGATTCATGTTGGGTAGACCTTTCATTGAAATAGCCCCTTTTACAAAAGACTGACCATTCTGTGCGCCTAGTTGTTCAACTTTAAAATCATCCACTGTACCATTGAAATTAAAACCTGTAGTGATTTTTTGATCAATATCATTTAGTGCTGGGGCAAAAAAAGCAATATCATCAAGAGCGACAATTGACTTGGAAATACTAGCACGCATGTTCACCTTGTGCATATATTCCCTAAAGTCAGCATTAAAATCTTGGTATTCCATTGCATAGTAATTACCAATAATACTATTATTTGTTTTTAAAGTCAAAGCAGCAAATTCCATGATTTGTGGGGTCATTCTAAATTGGGTAGCCAATTTTTTGATTACAAAGCCTGATCTTTCTTTCAAGGATAATTTTACATTTGCCCTGATGGTATCTCCAATAAAATTTGCGTTATCAATACTCGCATTCAGATCTTGCATCCGTATGTGTTCGCCATCAAAATGAGGGACAGGTTGTCCAAATCCGTATTCAATCCAAATTTTTCCTCCAACAATTTCAATTTTTTTAGCGAGTATATTTAAGCCAGATGGATTAAAATACATTTCCTTCTTGAGTGGTTTTCTTTTTTTTACTTTATGTATAGGGGCCAATCCTGGCTTGTCTAATAGGTAGTAAAAGGGTTTATCTAATATCAGTTTCTCAAGCTCAATTTTATCACCTTCAAATTGATTGAAATTAGCGAGTACATGTTTCGCTTCAAATTTTGTGGTGGAACCTATCCATTCATCGTCTTGGATAAATTGAATATTAGTTAAATCAATTTTCTTTAAATCAAAGGATTGGTTGGATGGATTGCTTGTATCTTTTGATTTAAAATGGTCGACGATGTATTGGTAATTCCATACCGGACTTTTTCTGTGTAAAAAGACTTTTGCTTGCTCTAATCCAATATATCCAATCACTGGGTCCTTGCTTGAAAATAATAGGTCGGTGACTCTTAGTTTAAGTGTTTGTGCAAATAACAAAGTATCTTTTTGTTGATCTTTTATGAGGACATTTTTGATATCTACTCTATTGAATAAAGAAAAACTTAAACCCTCTAATTGAAATTCAGTGCCCAAGGACTGGCTCATGTTCTTAGCAATCTGGCGACCAATTTTTTCTTGCACAATTGGTAAAAGCAATAGTAAGTAGGAGAGCAAAAGCAATCCTATAACACTGGCTATCAGTATGCGAATATAAATGAGCTTATTTTTGACCAAGGGGGTTTTGTTTATTTTTAATTAAATGCTTTAATAACCTGCAACACTATCATCACCTCGTTTATCTCCTGCAGCAATTCTATTTCCATTAGGTAGTATCATCACACCATCCATTCTGCCAAAAGCGCCTCTTTTAGTCACTGTGTATCCCTTTTCTTTTAAGGTGATGATTGTTTGTTCTGGAAAATCTGCTTCAACGGTGATGTTATCAGGAATATGTTGATGGTGAAATCTTGGTGCATCAATTGCAGCTTTTAACGACATTTTATGGTCAATGATATTCACTAAGCCTTCATATACCTGGTTTGGAATGGTGGTGCCACCTGGTGTACCAATGGTGATATAAGGTTGATTGTTTTTTGTCACGAGGGTAGGCGTCATTGAACTCAACATTCTTTTCCCTGGTTGAATGGCATTGGCTTCTCCACCTAATGCGCCATACATATTGGGCACACCTGGTTTTATACTAAAGTCATCCATTTCGTTATTTAAAAGGAAACCAGCTCCACCTACAACGGTTTTGTTGCCATATGTATCATTTAAAGTGGTGGTCACAGCGACCATATTTCCAGCTTCGTCAATCACACTAAAATGCGTTGTTTGCTCACTTTCTTTTGCAACTCCTGCAAGAATATTTTTACTATTTCCAGCTACACCAGGTTGGTAATCTTTCATACGATCCTGCGCATAAGCATTACTTGTTAATGTTTTTGTGGGTACTTCCCAGAAATCTGGATCACCCATATGTTCTGCCCTATCAGCATAGGCTCTTCTCTGTGCCTCTACCATTAAACTCACAGATTCAAAACTGTTTAGGCCCATCACAGTTAATGGATAGGGGGCAATCATTTGCATCATTTGTGCTATTAAAATACCACCACTAGATGGAGGTGCAAAACTAATGACATGGTGTCCTCTATAATCGAATTCAATTGGCTTTCTAAATTGCGGTGTATATTTTTTCAAATCCTCTAAACTAATCAAGCCTTTACTATTTTTCATCTCTTCTACAATCATGGCAGCAGTGGCGCCTTCATAAAATCCTGCTTTACCTTTTTGTTGAATACGAAGGATCGTGGCGGCTAATTCTGGTTGATACAATGTGTCACCCGCTTTCCAATGCTCTTTTCTTGTAAATGCGGAAGCTTGTGCGCTATTTTTTGTAAAGTTTTTTCGTTCTGCATTTAAACCTCTTGCTTCTCTTTCAGTGATCACAAAACCATTGGATGCTAATTCATAGGCAGGTTGCAAGAGTGTTTTTATTGGTAATTTTGCATATGGGTGCGCACTAAACATACCCGCTACACTGCCCGGTACACCAGATGCAGATGCGCCAATTCTGGACATCCCCTCTATTGGGTTACCTTGTGCATCTAAATACATATCCCTAGATGCTTTACTTGGTGCTGCTTCACGAAAATCAATGCCCATTAATACACCTTCTTTATTTCTAGACAATAAAAATCCGCCACCGCCAATATTGCCGGCTCCAGGAAAAACCACTGCAAGGGTAAATTGAACCGCAATGGCAGCATCGAATGCATTACCTCCGTCTTTCATGATTGCCGCACCCACCATACTTGCTAATGGATGTGCCGAAGTCACAGCTGCTTTTTGAAAGGATTGTTCCTTCACAACAGTGTATTGATATGGATTGATTTGAGGATGTTGCTTAAAAAATTGCTGTGCATGGCCTGAACTGCTCAACTGAAATAGGGCCAACACAAGGAGGCAAAAAACCTTAAATTGCTGTATCATAGTAGGTAGATTGAACCGTTAAATTACTTAATTATTTAGGTATCAACAAGTCATGCAGACGGTTGTGTAAAACTATCTACCATTACTGCCTTATTGCCCCCTCAAAATCACTATTTTTAAATTCTATTAACATTCTAATTATGCAACAAAAATCTGTTTTCAAATCTATTTTGTGGGTAAGTTTAATGATCCTTCCTTTGTCCTTGTTTGCTCAAGTACTTAGTCCAGAACAATTTTTGGGTTATAAAGTGGGCACTCGATTTACCAGACACCATCAAATTGTCAATTATTTTACAGCCATTGCAGCTGTTAAATCCGACATGGTAAAATTGATTCCTTATGGTAAGACCAACGAAGGAAGAGATTTGATGGTAGCAGCCATTGGTACTGCAGAAAATATTAAAAATTTAGAGCAAATTAGAAAACACAATCTTGGACTAGTAGATGGTTCAGTACAAGATCTGAATCAACCAGGAATCGTTTGGTTAAGTTACAATGTACATGGGAATGAACCTGCCTCTTCAGAAGCAGCTATGTTGACCTTGTTTGCTTTGGTGGATCCAAAAAATAACGAAACAAAAAATTGGTTAAAAAATACGGTGGTGATGATTGATCCTTGTATCAATCCAGATGGTCGTGATCGTTATGTGAACTGGTATAACAATGCAGTGGGATCAACATACAATACAGATCCATCAGCGAGAGAACATATGGAGCCTTGGCCAGCTGGAAGAACCAATCATTATAATTTTGATTTGAACAGAGATTGGGCTTGGCAAACACAATTAGAGACACAACAAAGAATACCACTTTACCAAAGTTGGTACCCGCAAGTGCATGTAGATTTTCATGAGCAAGGGTACAACGCGCCTTATTATTTTGCCCCTGCAGCTGAGCCCTTGCATGATGTGCTAACACCATGGCAAAAATCTTTCCAAGATCAAATTGGAAAAAATCATGCAAAATATTTTGACCAAAATAATTGGCTGTTTTTTACGAAAGAAAGATTTGACCTTTTGTATCCATCTTATGGGGATACCTATCCAATGTACAATGGTGCCATTGGGATGACCTATGAGCAAGGAGGAATTAGTGCAGGCTTAGGTGTAGAAGACAATAGTGGGGACACTGTAACATTGGTAGCAAGAGCAACGCATCATTTTACAACAAGTTTATCTACAATAGAAATTAGCGCGGCGAATCAAACAAAGCTGTTGGAGAATTTTAAAAAATATTTTGACAATAGTCGTCAAGGAACAGTCTCTGAATTTAAAACTTTTATCATGACTGCTAAAAATGCGAGTCAATTAGAAGGATTAGCTAGTTTGTTAAAAAAGAACAATATTGAATATGGGACTTTAAAAAATGCGGATACAAAATTTAAAGCATTTGATTATTACACAAAAAAGGAAGGAGATTTTATCAACGAAGGCTATACATTGGCAGTCAATGCCAATCAAGTGCATAGTGTATTGGCACGTGTTTTATTAGAGCCTATTACACAGGTCAATGATTCAAATACTTATGATATCACTGCATGGGCATTGCCTTATGCATATGGTGTTCATGGATTTGCGACTACGCAACTTATGCCAATTGAGCCTGGATTTAAAGTCAATGCACCTGCTATTACTACAAGTGCATACGGTTACATTATTCCTTATCATTCTTTTGCAACTGGTAAAGCGTTGGCGCAATTGTTAAAAAATAAAGTGAAAGTACGTTATGCAGAAAAAGCTTTCACCATGAATGGAAGAAATTACGAGATTGGTACATTGATTGTTCTAAAAACGAGTAATCAAACAAATTGGAGTGATATTACAAAGTCGGTTTGTAGCAATTTAAATATCGAAGCAGTTGCAGTAAACACTGGATACTCAGAGAAAGGTGCTGATTTTGGTTCACCTGATATTCCAATCATTAATCATGCGCCAAGAGTAGCCATGTTAACTGGTGAATATGTGGCGGCTTTATCTGCAGGAGAAATATGGAACTTTTTTGAGCAACAATTAAACTATCCAATCACTCAATTAACCTATGCCCAATTAAATAGAATCGATTTAGACAACTACGATGTATTGATTGCGCCAGATGGGCAGTACCGAGATTTAAATTCAAAATCGACTACAGATAAGCTTCAAGCATTTGTTAGAAAAGGCGGGGTATTGATTGCTTTAGAAAATGCGGCGAGTACCTTGGCATCCAATGCAGATTGGGGCATTAAAATAAAAGAGAATGTAAAAGAAGACAAACTAACTGTTCAAAATCTTGTGAAATATGCGGATAGAGAAAAAGAATCAATTAAAAGTTCAATCCCAGGTGCTATTTATAAAACCTATATGGACGAAACACATCCATTGGGATTTGGTACCAACGGCATGTATTTTAGTCTAAAGCAAGACATGGTATTGTATGAGCCATCCAATAGTGCATGGAATGTAGGTAGCTTTAAAAAAGACAGTTACATCACTGGATTTGCTGGTGTCAAAGCGAAGGCTGCATTATCAGAAGGGGTGCTATTCGGGGTAAAACAAATTGGAGCAGGTAAAATTGTGTATATGGCAGATGATCCAATTTTCAGAAATTTCTGGGAAGGTGGAAAATTAATTTTAACCAATGCTGTTTTTTTACATGGTAAATAAAAAGCGATTGAAATCAATGATAGGTTAATTCAATTAGCTATGAAGCAACGTAGAAAAATAAGTTTCTTTATGCTACTTGTCATTGGGCTTGGAATTGGTTGGATGCTCAAAAATGTAAAAATCGGATTGATTATTGGGATTGTGATGGGCTTACTGCTCACTAGCTTTGTGAATCCATCCAAAGCGAGTAGCAAGCGCAAAAGCGATCAATCCTAATCCTGTTACAATCAATCCACTTAGCATCATTTTAGGTCCTGTAGAATAAAAAATAGCCGCCCAAATAAGAATGGCGATAAACAAAGGAATGGGGAAGAAGGGCATTTTCCATGGGAAAAATCCACTGCCTTTTCTTTTATATAAAATCAATAAGCCAATGGCTTGACCAATAAATTGGATCATGATTCGCATTGCAAGTATGCCATCAATCACTTCCTTTAATCTAAAGAGCAAACTAAATACAAATGCGATCGCACCCAATACTAATAAAGAGCGATGCGGAAAATGTAATCTAGGATGGATTTTTGCGAAAAAGGCGAAAAAAGATTTATCCTGTGCAGCAGCAAATGGAATCCTGCTATAACCAAGGGTAGCCGAAAAAACAGAAGCAAATGCTACCATTAAAATAAGCACAGTGGCGATCGCCCCAGCATTTTGTCCGTATAAGGTTTTAATATAGTCACTTACAACAAACTTACTATTCACGATGGTTTCAAATGGCAATACACTTGCCACACTGATATTCATAGCTAAGTATAAAATAGAAATGCCAGTGATAGAAATAAACATACTTCTAGGAATGTTTTTAGTTGGGTCTTTAATCTCCGCACCTAAATGACAAACATTGTAATAGCCTAAATAGCTGTAGACTGTTTTGACACTTGCAAAACCAAGCGCAGCAACCAGTCCGTATTCGATTTTAAGGCCATCATTGATATGTAAAATTGGCTCCATAAAATTTCCATGTGCAATGCCTCCAAAAATGATCCACAAAAGTGTCGTAATCACACCCACCCATAATAGCACTGAAATTCGACCAATGGATTCAATGTTTCGATAGAGTAAACTAATCACTAAAATGACCACAGCGCCACTCACTAATTTCTCTTGTATAAAACTTAAATGAAAAAAGTAATTCGCATATTGTGAAAAACCAATGGCGGCAGATGCAATGACCAATGGGGCTTGAATCATTGTTTGCCATACAAATAGAAAGCTCATTAACTTCCCCCATTTACCTCCATAACCTTCTTTCAAAAAATGAAAGCTTCCGCCTGCTTTTGGCAATGCTGCTCCAAGTTGGCTCCATACCATCGCGTCCACATAGGACAAAATAGCACCAGCAATCCAAGCATATAAGAAATAAGGTCCACCCATGATCTGTGCCACCACACTCAATACTACAAAGGGACCAATGCCTACCATATCAATCATATTGATGGCAGTTGCATGTAAAAGACTTAATTTGCGATCTAATTTAGGATTCATCTTAGGGACAAGATAATAAATAAAATGCTACAATTATGATCGATTCATTCAAGCAAGTAAGCTGGGCCAATACGGCTTCTATTTACGAAGTGAATGTCCGTCAATATACTGCAGAGGGTACATTTAAAGCATTTGAAAAGCATCTCCCAAGAATCAAAGATATGGGGATTGATATGATTTGGTTGATGCCCATTACATCCATTAGTCAACTCAATAAAAAAGGAACGCTTGGAAGTTATTATGCTTGTAGCAGTTACACAAAAATCAATCCTGAATTTGGTACCGCAACTGATTTTAAAGACTTGGTAGATACTGCCCAAGCATTGGGCATGAAAGTGATTATGGATTGGGTGGCCAATCATACCGGAAGTCAGCATGAATGGATGCAAGAAAATCCTAGTTGGTTTGCACAAGATGCATCTGGGAATTTTACTGAACGCAATGGATGGGATGATGTGGTTGATTTAAATTTTGACAATCCATTGATGCGCATGGCACTCATTGATGCAATGGAATATTGGGTGCGTCAATTTAATATAGATGGTTTTCGATGTGATATGGCGCATTTAGTGCCTTTGGATTTTTGGATCAAAGCAAGGACAGTATTAGAGTCCACAAAAACATTGTATTGGCTTGCAGAATGTGAAGACATCGCATATCATCAAGTATTTGATACCAGCTATGCTTGGGCTTGGATGCATGCATCCCAAAAACTGGGGAAGGAGGTAGATGGATTACATGAAGTGTATAATATCTTACATCAATATGCGCAATATCCAAAAGGCGCTTCCAAATTATTTTTCACTTCTAATCATGATGAGAATAGTTGGAATGGAACAGAATATGAGAAGTATGGCATCGCTGCAAAAGCCTGTGCTGTATTTACCGCTACTTGGAATGGCCAACCATTAATTTATAGTGGACAAGAATTACCCAATCATAAAAGGCTTGCATTTTTTGACAAGGACCAGCTTCAATGGACATCCGAAACACCATTGCTGCATGATTTTT
>JBIKJM010000047.1:0-8343 GCA_044360985.1 Sediminibacterium sp.
AGCCTTACTTTAAGGGGCACTTCGATTTTTTCGAACCTTAGCGTATGGGTGTTAAAGAAATATTTTATTTTCTTCATGAAGCGTGATTATTTGTCTTCTAAAGTCTCAAAAAAAGGCTCAAATGCTTACCTTTGGGGACGATTAGAAACGCTACAAAGATAGCTTTTTAATTTAGCTCAAAGCTTAAAAAAACGTCCCATGATGAAGAGTTCAGAAATTAGACAACAGTTTTTAGATTTTTTTGAATCTAAAGGACATGTGATTGTTCCATCCGCCCCTATTGTTATAAAAAACGACCCCACATTATTGTTTACCAATTCGGGTATGAACCAATTCAAGGATTATTTTTTAGGCAACCAAGCACCTAAGCATACTAAAATTGCAGATACTCAGAAATGTTTAAGGGTAAGTGGGAAGCACAATGATTTAGAGGAAGTGGGTGTAGATACCTACCACCATACGATGTTTGAAATGTTGGGCAACTGGAGCTTTGGCGATTATTTTAAAGCTGAAGCCATTGCATGGAGCTGGGAATTATTAACCAAGGTATACAAATTAGACCCAGATAGATTGTATGTAAGTGTATTCGAAGGGGATGCAGCAGAAAACTTACCGCCTTCGACTATTGCATTAGAAGAGTGGAAAAAATGGGTTTCTGAAGACAAAATTATTTACGGAAATAAAAAAGATAATTTCTGGGAAATGGGTGATACAGGACCTTGTGGGCCTTGTAGTGAAATCCATATTGACATGCGAACGGATGCAGAGATTGCGTTGACTCCTGGACGTGATTTGGTGAATAAAGACCATCCTCAAGTGATTGAAATTTGGAACAATGTGTTCATGCAATACAACCGTAAAAAAGACGGTAGCCTAGAGCCTTTGCCCAATCGACATGTAGATACTGGAATGGGTTTTGAAAGATTGGTGCGTGCAATACAAAATAAAAAAAGCAACTACGATACAGATGTATTTACAGGTACAATTGATGTCGTTGCAAAAATCACTGGTAAAACTTATGATTTTGGCGATAGCAAGGAAGCGGTGGCGTTTCGTGTTTTATCAGATCATATTCGTGCCATTGCTTTTGCCATTGCAGATGGTCAATTACCTTCTAATACCGGCGCTGGCTATGTGATTCGAAGAATTTTAAGAAGGGCTGTGCGTTACTATTATTCTTACTTGGATTACAAGCGTCCTTTGTTGTTTCAATTAATGCCCTTATTGGCAACACAATTCGAACATGTGTTTCCAGAGTTAAACCAACAATTAGAATTTGTCACCAAAGTGATTAAAGAGGAAGAAGAAGGCTTTTTAAGAACTTTGGAAAAAGGATTGAAGCGCATGGACGATATCATTCATACACAAGCTAAAAATAGTGTCGTAGCCGGTCAATTGGTTTTTGAATTGTTTGATACTTTCGGATTCCCAGTAGACTTAACAAGGTTGATTGCAAGTGAAAATGAACTTTCAATTGACGAGTCAGGTTTCGAACAAGAGATGCAACAACAAAAAGATAGAAGTAGAGCTGCAACTGCCGTAGATACAGGCGACTGGATTCAAGTGGGCGAAGATGTAGTTACCTCCTTTATTGGTTACACCTCAACAGAAGCAACTACACCAATTGTTAAGTACAGAAGTGTGAAGGCAAAAGGTAAAGAAGCCTACCAATGGGTCTTAGCAGCAACCCCTTTTTATGCCGAAAGTGGCGGTCAGGTTGGCGACAAGGGTAATTTTATATTTGAAGATGGAACTATACTTGCTGTGACAGATACAAAAAAAGAAAATAATTTATTCATTCATTTTACGGACAGCTTGCCAACTACTATTGGTACAACTGTAAAGGCCGAGGTGGATGGAACTTTAAGAGCACATACGACTCAACACCATTCAGCAACACATTTACTGCACGCCGCTTTAAGAACAGTATTGGGAAAACATGTTGCACAAAAAGGAAGTTTAGTGCATGCAGACCAATTGCGTTTTGACTTTTCACATTTTGCAAAAATGACCAATGAAGAAATTGAAGCAGTAAATAAATTAGTGAATGAAAAAGTGAAAGAGAATATTTCTGTAGTCATAAAAGAAATGAGTAAAGACGAAGCGATTGCTTTAGGCGCGATGGCCTTATTTGGTGAAAAATATGGTGACAGGGTTCGTGTGGTGGTGATGGATCCAAATTACTCCATTGAATTGTGTGGTGGAACGCATGTGGGCTATACCGGAGAAATAGGCCATTTTATATTAAAGGCAGAATCCTCTGTAGCAGCAGGCGTAAGGAGAATCGAAGCCGTTGTGGGACATGCAGCAGCAGCATTTCAAGCAGAAGCAAAAGATAAACTTGTTAAACAAGTCCATCAATTAGAAGAAGTAAATGCAGGCATAGCAGCAAGCTTAAATAAAAAAGAAAAATCCGTAGATACGAGTGCTTACTCAATGAATCAACTTTCAAATTATATAATTGAATTACAAAATCAACAAAAAGAACTTAAGAAATTATTAGAAAGTCAAGAGGCAATGCTTATCAACGATTTAGTGGAAGCACAAAAAGATCAATTCGAAACAATCAATGGAGTAGGCTACCTAGGACTTAATGTTGCTTTAAGTAATATGGATCAGTATAAAAAAGCTGCTCAATTACTCACCCAAACAAAAACAGGCGAGGTCATGATTTTATTGGTTGGCGCACAGGGCGATAAAGCATTTGCCGCATTGTCAATGAGTGATGCGTTGGTTGCTGCAAAAAACTGGGAAGCGCCACAATTAATCAAAACACATATTGCTGGGTTGATTAAAGGCGGTGGCGGTGGTCAAAAAACTTTAGCTGCGGCTGGGGGACAGGATGGAAGTCAATTAGAACTCGTGCTTTCAACCATCAAATCACTCTTATAAAAAGTCGCTCTTATAATAAGCTATAGCTTATAAAAGCAATTATGTCACAATAGAAATTTTTTTTATGATAAAAAATATAAGTATCGTAATTTTTTGTGTGTTACTTTTCATCCTCCCTGGATGTAAAGATAAAAATCAAGAAGCGCGTTATAGTGTTTCTGGAACCATTAAAAATGCAGCAAATAAACCACTTCTTTTACAAGAAATCCCATATGGCGGGAAGCCAATCATTACATTGGATTCTATCACTTTAGACGCCAATGGTAAATACAATTTTGAATTTATTGCAAAACAAGAGGGCATCTACAGACTAAGCAGTGGAGAAGAATTAGATATTAGCTTTATCAATGATGAGGAACAAATACAGATCAATGCGGATGCGACAAATTTTGCGAATTACACTGTCAAGGGGTCTCCAAACAGCGAAGCGATGATCCAATACATAAAATCCTATAGATCTAAAGATTCTTCTTTATTTGCAACCTTATACGCTTTAGACAATTTGCAACAAAATAATGGCAAAGACACTAGTATTTTTTATCTCCAACAACAAAAGGAAAAAAAGATCAATGCACTCAATGACCATGTTGAAAAAACAATCAACAGTTCAAATAGCCCAGCGTTGATTTATTTTGCTTTAGGTATGGCATTGAGATCAATGGAAATGAATAAGGTACTTGCCATGGCCAAGGCTGTTGCCGAAAAAACAAAAGCTGAACCTCTAGTTGAATTTGTAACTATTTTAAGTGGACAAGTACAAGCATCTAGTCCTGCAAGTGCAATTGCAGTTGGCTCTATGGCACCAGAAATTGCATTGCAAGATCCAACAGGAAAAATCATCACATTGAGTAGCTTAAAAGGAAAGTATGTATTGGTCGATTTTTGGGCTAGTTGGTGTGGTCCTTGTAGAAGAGAAAATCCAAATGTAGTTGCCGCCTATGAGCAATTTAAACTCAAGAATTTTACAATCCTAGGGGTTTCATTGGATGATGATAAAGAAGATTGGCTAGAAGCAGTTCAACAAGATAAATTAAATTGGTTACAAATTAGTGACTTAAAAAAATGGGAAAGTACTGTAGTGAGCACTTATCAAATTCAAGGAATTCCATTCAATGTTTTATTAGATCCAACAGGAAAAATTATTGCAACAGACTTAAGAGGCAGTGCATTACAAAATACATTAAAACAATTGCTTCCTTAGTTTTTTTAAAAATGAATTTAAGTTGAATTCAAATTTATTATATTCAACTTAATAGAAAAAGCGCTTCATCATGGAGCGCTTTTTTTGGATCAGACTTGAATTACAAGCTGAATTATTTTGACTTAATATAGGATTTGATCAATGCGGGCAGCAATATTAAATTCGTAAGCGTACTTACGACTAAAGTAATTGAAGTCAACCACCCCAGCGCTTTCGTACCTCCAAAATCACTAAAGCAGAATATTATAAATCCTGCTACTAATACCAAAGAAGTATAAATGATACTAATACCCGTGTGCTTGATTGTTTGTGCCAGTGTAGCGTGCACTTGATAGTTTAAATGAGGTAATTCCTGCTTATAGTTGACTAAGAATCGAATGGTAACATCTATTGCAATACCCAATGCCACACTAAAAACCAAAACAGTTGAAGGCTTTAATGAAATACCCGTCCAGCCCATTATACCAGCTGTGATGAATAAAGGCACGATATTAGGAATTAAAGAACATATTAATATAGGAAAGGATCTAAATAAGAAAATCATACAAATCGCAATCAGTAAAAAGGCCCAAAAAATAGATTCTCCCAATCCTTTTACAATAAAATTACTACCTTCTAAAAAAGTCACACTACTTCCTGTTATAACCACATTGTATTTTGCTGTATCAAAAATGGCATTAGAGGCACTATCTATTTTATGCAATAAAACTGGAAGCTTAGCACTTCCAATATCCTTCATATTGACACTAATTCTAGTTTGACGTTTAGCCGTATCAATAAATTTATTCAATAGTTGTGCTGGATTGTTAGCCGTCATTTTGATGCCTTCTTTTGGAGCGGCACTTGCAAAATAAGGGCCAATGAATGCCATTTCTGTTCCTGTTGGGACAGCATAGGATAAACTATCTCCATCATAAAATGCTTGCTTAGCAAATTTCACACCTTCTAATAAACCTAGTGGCTTTCCTAATTCTGGTTGTTCCAACATGAAAGTATTGAATTCCTCTATTTGTTCTAAAGGTTTGATAGATCGAATTAACCCATTTGTTTTTTTAGTATCTACCAAAATTTCTAATGGCATCACCCCACCAGCATTTTGTTCAAACCATTTTAAGTCAGTGTATAATTTATCCTGCTTTGGTAAATCGTCTACAATAAAGGCCTCTTTTTTAATTTGTAATACGCCTAATAAAGAAACAATAACTGCAATGATGGTAATCCCAAAAACCCACCTAGTATGGGTAAACGCCCAGCGTTCTATTTTAAGTAATATTTTTTCTAAATAGGCATTATCAAGATAACGAACATGTTTTGCTTTTGGTGCAGGCAAATAGGAAAGTACTGGAGGTATGAAAAACAAGCTTATGAAAAATAAGATCATAATATTCAATCCAGATACCCATCCAAATTCTTTAAGTAAGGGGCTTTTGGTTAAAGCAAATACAAAGAAGCCAATAGCTGCAGTAATATTACAAAATAAAGTCACCACGCCCATCCTGCCCACCATTTGCACAAGTGCCTTGTCCTTATCATTTGTTTCTTTATAGGAAGTATGGTATTTATTTAAAAAATAGATACAGTTAGGAATGCCAATCACTACAATCAATGGTGGTATCAAAGCAGTCAATAAAGTGATTTTTTGACCCAATAAAACCATGGTACCTAAACTCCAAATCACACCCATCAACACGACAGCCAAGCTCATGATGGTAGCCGATACAGATCTAAAGAAAATCAATAAAGTAATAGCAGATAAGACCAGCGATCCAATCAAAAACCAAAGCATCTCTTTTTTAATTCGATCAGCCATGATGGTCCTGATAAATGGCAATCCGCTTATATGCACTTCGGTTTTAGTAGATTGACTAAAGCGATCTAATTCATTTTGAATGCTACCAATGATTTTTGTTCTAGAAACACTATTGATAGAATCGGCAATAAAGGAGACAGCCATGATATAACTATTGCTATCTGGATTGTAATATAAGTGTTTATAAAATGGGAGGTTCTCAAAAACAGTTTGATCAGCAAGCAATAAACTATCACTTGTATAAGGCGCATGAAAGATCTTCACAGCATTGAACTTAGCTTCAGCACTATCTTTTGTGATGGTATAGGCAGTTGGAATACTCATGACTTCGGCCACTGCAGTATTTTGTTTAAGCGCCTTGTACAAAGCATCTACTTGATTAAAGAAATCCTTTGTATAAAATTGATCCGTCTTAAAACCAACTACAACTGTTGTTCCATCTACCCCATATTTTTTCACGAAATCATTGTAAACAATAAACTTAGGATTATCAGAAGGGATGGCTTTGGTGTACTCGTAACTTAATTTAACTTGAATAGCATAATACCCCATTACAACCGTACTAAGGAGTATAAAAAATAAATACGTTTTTTTATACTTTAATATATTTTGACCTAAACGATACCACATACTTTTTATTTTAAATTAGACAACCCATAAATAAGCTGCCACCTGAGTGAAGACCCCTATGAATAATCCGACTAACAATTCTTTTTTACTATGATCACTTACGACCAATCTTGCACTCATCACCAATGCTACTAAGACCACGGCCAATAGCACCCATATTTCGTTATTGACTGGATAAAATACACTGACTAAAATGATAGCAGTTGTCAAACCAGCAATACCCATTGCGTGCAGACTTACTTTCATGAAATTATTGACCGTCATGCCTATTGCACTTGCAACAAAAATGCCCAAATAAAAGAATTTTAAAGCAATCGGCTGGTCTGTAAAATTTCTGCTGAGGTAATACATCCACCAATAAAAAAACATGGTAATCACATAGGGAATAATCCTTTCTTTTTGAGTTCTTAAGAAAATGCTATCACTTAATTTTAATCTCCATAATAAAAAAACTGCAAAAGCTGGAAAAAACGCAGTCAACCAAGCTACACTGAATAATCGCATTTTTAATTGCCAATCTGTAATGCCCACAAATTCAAATGGCAATACTTGCATTAAATAAAGAAAAAAATAAGTAGGAATAAATAGTGGATGAAATACATAAGACAATAAATGTGCTATGTATTGTACTATTTTAGGTTGGGGATTTTCCATAGTCGTTTTGGCTACCATTCTTTTCTAAGTCTTGCGACAGGTATATTTAATAATTCTCTATATTTTGCAACTGTTCTTCTTGCAATATTGTAGCCTTTTTCTTGCAATTGATCGGTTAACTCATCATCACTCAATGGCTTTAATTTATCCTCTCCTTCTATTAATTCCTGAAGAATCGCTTTAACTTCTTTAGTACTCACTTCCTCGCCGCTATCTGTCGTTAGTGATTCACTAAAGAAATATTTTAATAAATAAGTGCCGAATTCGGTTTGCACATACTTACTATTGGCTACCCTACTTACTGTGGAGACATCTAAATTTGTTTTTTCTGCAATGTCTTTTAAAATCATTGGGCGAAGGGATGTGGTATCTCCACTTAAGAAAAAAGCAGACTGGTACTCTAAAATAGCATTCATTGTCAACAATAAAGTTTGTTGTCTTTGTAGGATCATCTCAATAAACCATTTTGCTGAATCTATTTTTTGCTTGATAAAAAAGACGGCTTCTTTTTGAGACTTATCCTGTTTTTTTCCACCCTCATATTCTTTTAGCATCAATTTATAATCATCACTAATCACCAGTGGAGGTGCATTTCGACTATTCAATGTTAATTCTAATTTACCGTTATTGATTAAAACTGTAAAGTCTGGAATGATATACATTTCTGCTTCGTTGGTATAGCTTGTCTCCGCACCTGGCTTTGGATTCAGGGTTAGAATCTGATGCAATACTTCCTTCATCCCTAATTCATCTAAGTGTAAACTCTTTTGAATTTTATCGTAATGTTTTCTTGTAAACTCTTCAAAATATTTTTCTAAAATGAGCATGGCGATTTTTCTAGCTTCATCATCTGAATACAATTTGCCTTTACTATCCGACAAATGCGCCGACTCGCCTTCTCCCTTTCTGCGTAATTGAATTAATAAACATTCTTTTAAATCTCTTGCAGCAATTCCAACTGGATCAAAGGATTGGACCTGTTTTAATACTTGCTCAATTTCTTTTTCCTCCACCAACATGCTTTGCTTAAAAGCCAGATCGTCTGCAATAGATTGCATTGCCCTCCTTAAATAACCATCATCATCTAAGCTTCCTATAATTTGTTCTGCTATTTTAAATCCTCTTTCATCCAGGGCTAGCATACTTAATTGATCCA
>JBIKJM010000048.1:0-8327 GCA_044360985.1 Sediminibacterium sp.
TACTTGCACATCGTTGAAACGAGGATCTGGAGCTAATGGAATCTTTTTAGGTTGTGCTTTACGCATGTCGAATATAAATTAGTTGTTACTTGATAATTATTTATTTCTTTGCTTTTTCTTTCTTAGTTCCGTACTTAGAACGAGACTGCTTACGGTCTTTAACACCAGCAGTATCCAAACTTCCACGAACAATATGGTAACGCACACCTGGTAAGTCTTTTACACGACCACCACGGATTAATACGATACTGTGCTCTTGTAAGTTATGGCCTTCTCCTGGGATATAGGCAATGACTTCAATCTTATTAGTCAAACGTACTTTTGCTACTTTACGTAAAGCAGAGTTCGGCTTTTTTGGAGTTGTTGTATATACTCTTGTGCAAACACCACGACGCTGAGGACATGCATCCAAAGCTCTTGATTTACTTTTAGCCCTGATGATCTCACG
The DNA here is from genome assembly GCA_044360985.1 of Sediminibacterium sp. Taxonomy (GTDB): domain Bacteria; phylum Bacteroidota; class Bacteroidia; order Chitinophagales; family Chitinophagaceae; genus Sediminibacterium. Next base: position 449 of record JBIKJM010000048.1, read on the forward strand.
GCCTTTTCTCACTAATTGTTGAATAGTAGGCATTAATTATGCTGTTTAGTTCAATTTTGGTTTATAAAAAATTCGGACGGCAAAGGTAACGTCTGTAAACGAATTACCAAAATGTTATTTGCTATTTTTTAAAAAATAAAGCAATTAGACTTATTTACCGTACGATTGTCTTTGTTTTTGCTAGTTAATTAACTGATTAACAGTTGTTTAACTATATTTTCACTAGCCAACCATGTTCATCTGCTTCTAGCCCTACGCGGATATCATTAAGCTTCTTTTTAAGCTTTGGTGCGACCTCTGACTTAGATAAGTCAAAATCCATCACATAATCCCCATCTGCTAATTTGGCTACAAATGAAACAACGGCTGCTGTGCCCACCCCAAATACCTCCTCTAATTTACCTGATTTGTGGGCTGTCACAATTTCTTCGATAGATAGGTTACGCTCCTCCACGGTATAGCCCATATCCCTTAATAAAACAATGGCGCTATCTCTTGTTACCCCTTTCAACACGGTGCCTCTTTCCAAACTTGGGGTAATCACTTTCCCGTCAATCACAAACATCACATTCATCATCCCAACCTCTTCTACATATTTATGTTCCAAAGCGTCTGTCCATAAAACTTGATCGTATCCCTTTTTTTGTGCTAAAACAACCGGGTACAAACTAGCTCCATAGTTACCGCCATTTTTTGCAAAACCTACACCACCTGGTGTCGCTCTTGTATAATTTTTTTCGATCAAAATCTTCATTGGTTCCGTATTGTATGGGCCAGCAGGACCTAGAATAATCATGAACTTATACATTGCCGATGGACGCACGCCTATGAATGGATCTGTTGCAATCATAAATGGTCGAATGTATAAAGAGTGATCTTCTCCTTTTGGAATCCAATCTTGTTCGATTTTAACTAATTGCTTCATGCCATCCATGAACAACCATTCAGGTACTGTTGGCATTTGCATTCTTTCTGCAGAAATATTAAAGCGTTTGTAATTTTCTTGAGGTCTAAAAATAACCACTTGATCTGTTGCACCTTTATAGGCTTTAATGCCTTCAAAAATGGATTGTCCGTAATGAAATACTGCAGTAGACGGATCTAATTGCAATGGTTCATATTTTTTAATGACTGCATTTTTCCATTCACCATCGATAAAGTCTGCTTCTAACATGTAGTTGGTAACACTTTTTCCAAAATAGAAATTTTTAGCATCTAAATGCCTTAATAGCTCCTTTGGCATTTCGATAAATGGGATATTTTGTACACTCATTTTTTTTCTTTTTTTATGCAAAATCAAGCACAAAGAAACACAAAAAAATAAAGACTTACAATTGTTATTTTTTCAAACCAATCAATTCAGTTAATTTTCGGTATCCAAATTCTATGAAAGAAGTGAAAAACAAACTGCCAAATAGCGTATTAGTGAACCTGTATAAAGAAAGTTTAGTGCTAGGCGCAGTCACATTAAATGTGGATAAAAAAGTACAAGTATCCCCGCCAGTTGCGAAAATCAATGCAGCAATAGCCGCAGAAGAGCCACTGACTGCTCCAATTAAATTTCTTGGGGAACACCAAAAAAAGATCCTTGTTTTAGTGCAAGATTTAGATGCGGTTCATTTAAATGAAAGAGCCTTTGATTTATTAACTTCTATTTTAAATGCATGTAAATTAACCATTGCTGATATTGCTTTAATTAATCTTGCAAATAAAAACTTTTCATTGCATCAAATTTTAACACAAGTACCTTCTGATTTTGTATTGGTTTTTGATGTCCCTCCTACGCAACTAAAAATTAAATTGCCTACTAAATTATACACGCCAATTTTACTTGGGGAAACCCAATTATTATTCAGCAATAATTTATCACAAATGCAAGGCATTGATCAAGCTTCTAAAATTGAAAAAACAAAATTATGGACGGCATTAAAATTAATTTTCAAATTATAAACTGAATATATTAATACAATGCACACACTCATTTTTGCTACAAACAATCGAAATAAAGTGGCCGAAATTCAATCCTTAGTTGGAAACAATTTTGAGATTATTCCACTCAAAGAAGCAGGTATTGAAATTGAGATTCCAGAGCCGCATGAACAATTGGAAGCCAATGCACTAGAGAAGGCAATGACCATTTTTAAATTGACCAATCAAGACTGTTTTAGTGAAGACACTGGCTTAGAAATTACAGGTTTAGGCGGAGCCCCTGGCGTTAAAAGTGCAAGATATGCAGGAGAAAATAGCAATGCGCAAGACAATATCAACCTTGTTTTGAACAAGATGAGTGGCATTGAAAATAGAGCCGCACAGTTTAGAACAGTCATATGTCTTATCTGGAAAAATCAAACCTATTATTTTGAAGGTATTTGTAAAGGTCAAATCTTAGCTACCATGCAGGGTGAAAATGGATTTGGCTATGACCCTATTTTTGTACCAGATGGTGCTTCTAGGAGCTTTGCCAATATGACGATGGATGAAAAGAATACATACAGTCATAGGAAAAAAGCCGTGACGCAATTATTTGAATTCTTAGGTACTTTGTAATGAAGCGCTATACCAATTGAAGGAATAAAAGTATTGGTGATATAAACCAATCAAAAAATACCAAAAATTGACTAAAATAATTATTGTTGGAATGGCGTGTCGCTATTCCAAATCGCCCAACTCGCATCGGCTTGTAAGTGTAACATTTCTAAACCATTCTGTGTGGTAGCCCCTTGCCCTGCACCCTTTTCTAAAAATTTGGTGACTGAAGGATTGTACACCAAATCATACAAATGATGCTTTGAGGTGATTGCCTCATATGGCAGATTAGGTGCTTCATCTAAATTTGGAAACATGCCAAGTGGACTCGTATGAATTAGCAATGTATGCGCTGCTATGATTTCAGGATTTAAGGATGCGTAGCTGATACAATCTGCTGATGCAGTTCTTGAAACCAATTGATACATAATACCTAATTTTTTAAGTACCCATTCTACTGCAGCAGCAGCACCGCCTGTTCCAAATATGAGTGCTTTTTGATGATGGGGTTGCAGGAATGGCAGTAAAGATTGTTCAAAGCCAATGACATCTGTATTGTAGCCGTATAAAGCGCCTTCATGCAGTTTGATACAATTACATGCATGAATGGATTGCACCACAGCTGAAGGATGCTGTAAAAAAGGAATCACTAATTTTTTATAGGGAATGGTGGCGTTTAATCCTAGTAAAGATGGATTGTTTTCCCATAAGCTCGTGAATGCATCGATGGATTCAATTGGAAAGTTTTCATACTGTGCATCCAATATATTTTCTTTCAAAAAATAATTAGCAAAATATCCTTTTGAAAAAGAATGTGATAATGGAAATCCAATTAATCCAAACTGGCGCACATTTATTTATTTAAATATAAATCAAAAGTATCTCCACGAAGCCCAATACGCATTGCTTCTAATGGGATAATTTCTGATGGAGCAATATTACCTAAGTTCACATTGCAACCAATTAATTCAAGAAAATACAATTGTTGTGCTTTTTGTGGTGCCTCCCAAAGAATTTTTTCTGAAGGTATTTTAGTTAGTATCTCTTGCACAAGCCCTTCTCTCACCTCTCCTGAACCTCTATATATACCTACGTTTCCGGCTTCTCTTGCTTCTGCAATCACATAAGATGCACCTGCACTTAACTCCGCGCTCATTAATTCAATCCATTTGTAAGGAGGAATAATATGTGCTGCATCTTTACTTCCAACTTCGCTAAATACTTTTGCAAATTTTGAAATCTTTTCAATATAACCGCATTTCTCGGTATGTGGAATTTCAATTGAACCATCACTCACTTCTATCACATCAATCTTATAATCTTTACACATTGCTATGTAATCATCGAACTGATTTCTGATCACAAAAGCTTCGAACAAAGTACCTCCAAAATAAACAGGGATATTATGCTGTTGGTATAACTCAATTTTTGCTCTCAAATTCGGTGTCACAAAAGAAGTACCAAAACCCAATTTAACAATATCTGTGTGAGGTCCACCAACACTGATAAAACTTTCAGCATCTCTAAAACTTAGGCCTTTATCCATGACCATTGTTAATCCGTTTTGTCTAGGCTGTTTTGTTCTCTCAGGTATTTGTGTTAAACTAAAATTCATCATATTGCTATTTTTGCAAAGATAATTTAAAATATTTAGTTTATCTAAGCTTCTTGTATTGACTGATTAATTCCACCACTTTAGGATCTTGAATCAGTTCTGGGTAAAATTTAATGAGTTTATTCAACCATTTGCCCGATTTAGACAAAGCCATCTCTAATTGCAGCAATCCTTCCTTGCGCTTTTTCATCATAAATAAAATGGCACTTCGGTAGTACACAAAAATAACTTTACCCTGTGTGGACATATAAGCTAGTTCAGTTTGCTCTAGTGCAGCATCGTATTGCTCATTCGCAATTAAACATTTGATAAAACTTTCCCACCCTGCTATTTGCTTTGGCTTATGTTTTACCACAATGCCAAAATAGGTTGCTGCTTCTTTGTATTGGTCTAAGTACATATAACACTCCCCCATCATAATATAATACTCATTGATATGCTTGTTAATTCTAATGGCATGTTCAATTTGTTTAATCGCCATTTGCCATTTTGATTCCAACATATAAGTAGAAGCAATTTTTTGATAGAGTCGACTATCTTCTGGATTTAAGTGGACCGCTTTTTTATAATGAAACCTCGCTTGCGCAAAGTTTTTTAATCGATGGTAACAATGCCCAATGGCTTCATAAATCACATCCTCAGGCCTTGATAGTTCCAGTACTTTCTCCAATGCTTCGATGGCTTCTTTGTATTTTCTAATTCTTAAATAGGCATCCCCCATATTGCGATAAGCATAATCAAACTTCTCATCAATGACGATTGCAAACTGATACGCATCTATTGCCTTCTCATATAGTTTTATCCCTTGGTAAGCAGCAGCAAGATTGAACCATGCGAGCGCGTTATAAGGTTGTTCATCAATCATTTTTTGGTGCAGTACAATACTTTCTTCGTTACGCCCTGTAAAATCTGTCCAAAAACAAATTTTATACAAAGCTTCCTCATTGGTTGGCTCTTCTTCTAAAATTAATTGCAAACAATCAAATACTTTATCAAAAGCCTCATGGTCATCATAGACATCTGCTAATTCAAAAAGTAATTCTGTTCTTTCTGCACCTTCAAATAAATGCAATGCCTCTTGTAATAAAACAATCGCTTCCTCGGGTTGGTCCAAAGCCAAATAAGCATCCGTTTTAAGAATGAATAAATTCATGTCTTGATGATCATACAAAGCGGCTGTATTCAATAATGCTAATGCTTCGGTATATTTTCTTGTAGCTAATAATAAATCTGCTTTTTTAATCATCAGCAGTGCGGAAGAAGGAAATTGAGACAAAGCGATATCTGCTGCTTCGATCGCTTCAACAATGGCGTCTTTTTCATCTAGGTGGGCAATGATCTTTTCAAAATCATCCTCTTCGATATATGATGGCGATTTCCCAGTTTTTAGGTTCTGGTAACGTAAAAGAAGGTCCTGAATATCTCCATTTTCGTCTTCAAATTGATGATTGAACATGGCATCTATTTACATATGTTTAATAAATCATTGAAAATCAATGAAATAGATCTAATTTTGAGCATTTCATTGCTTTATTAAATGTACGTGTTCGGACTTAATTTGAACCAATTTATTGTTCACAGTCGACCCAATTTATCGTTAAAAAATTATTTATGCCGGAATGGCATAATGTTTTATCTTCGTAATAACCGTGCGTACCCTTAGGACCATATTAACCTCTTTAGTATTCATTACAGTTTTATCCTCTTCTGTACATGCATCTACCATTGTAACTGGAACGACTGAGTCAAAAAAAGTCACCGAAAAATATAGTTTAAAAAATCTGAGTAGTTTAAGTCATAAAGCTAGCACATTCCGTGATTTAAAATCTAGCCTACTATATAAAGGCCTTTCAGTTTCAACAACTGCAACTTCTGGTTTAGGACAATCAAATTATCTTAGATACAACAAAGGAAATATCACTTATGTGATTCCTTATCGTCACAAAGTAATTTTACCTAGGTTTAAGACACCAAGTCCACAACATCATTAATTAATTTGCTGATAGTTATTTTTATTGACTTCAAATACATTCAATGTAATTGGACTCAAGTCAACTTTTGTTGCGCTATATAAAATTCGATTTCCCTCTTTTGTCGTCAATTGATAATTCAATACCAAGCCTGGTATTTCTTTGAATGCTTGTTCGTACACTGTTACAGTAGGCAAGATATCTGTTGTATAGACCACATCCATTGTATTTCCATCTGCCCAAGTCAATGTCATGGATGCACATGGATAATTTAAAATGGTACTTATAATTGCATTTTTTTTAGATGACACCAAATTAACAGGATTGATGGAAGTATATAAAATATACTGAAGAAATTTATTCAAGCCTATCTCTTTTAAAATAATGGCTGTGTCTTTTTGGGTATTGAATATAAAGGTCTGAGTTAACTGAGGCGTCTTTAAAACTGTCTTACAACTATTCCCTTTTATGAAAATATATTTTTGACCTAACAAACTTGTGTCTCCAGTTTTTGATATTTGATGAATGTCATAAGCGATGGCGCATTCGCCTACAACTTTAGTTTGGGCTTGTAATTGTAAGAAGGCACAACTAAAAAAGCAAACAACTAAGGGGGGTAATCGAAGCATATTAAGTAAGCATTAAACTAAAAGAGACCTAATCTTACATTAGGCCTCTTTAGCGAATATTATTTTTTAGTTTTATCTTTTAAGGCTTGTACTTTTTTTTGTGCCTCCATCATTTGTTCATACTTCTCCTGCCAGTTACTTTTCTTCTTTGGCGTCTTTCTTTTAACTTCTATTGTAGCCAAAATTTTATCATGATCAATAATGACTTTCTGAATCAATAATTGTAATAATAAAGTCACAATATTGGATACAGTATAATACCATGTTAATGCAGAAGGCAAACTATTAAAGATAAAGAATAGCATGAATGGGAAAATATAAGGCATGTACTTTAATGCAGGATTATCTTGCGTTGGCGTCATCGACATATTGTAGATAGACGAGATAAACGTGGTCAATACTGCTGTTAAAGTAAACAAACTAATATGGCTACCAAAACCTAATGGAATAGTAAAAGGTAGGGTGTAGATAGAATCATAACTAGACAAGTCTTGGCTCCATAAGAAAGACTGCCCTCTTAATGCGATATTGGAATTAAAGAAACTGTAAAGTGCAAAGAAGATAGGGATTTGTAATAAGGCAGGAATACATCCACCTAAAGGATTGACACCCGCTTCTCTAAACAACTTCATTTGCTCCATAGCGTAAGCTTGTTGATCGTCCCCTGTCTTTTTCTTAATCTCATCTAATTCAGGTTTCAATACTTTCATCTTGGCTGTACTCAAGAAACTAGAGTAAGTCAAAGGAGAAGTTACTAAACGAATAAAGATGGTCAATAAGAATACAACCCATCCGTAATTTTGTACAAAACCAGCAAAGAAATCAAACACTGGCATAATGATGTATTTGTTAATAGGGCGAACAAATGAATATAAGTCTCTTCCTAAATTCACAATTTGCTCCATTTCTGGTGCCTGTGATTTTAAGATTTCAAAATCATTTGGACCATAATAAAGCGAGAGTGGCATAGTGGCATTGACACCAGTCAATTTAGTTTGGAACTGCGCTTGCAAAGTGGCTAGACCGTTGCTGCTATCTGTCTTACGCTGCCAATCAATTTTACCGGAATTGAATCCATCCTTATAAAGTACTGTCGTTGTAAAAAATTGTTGTACTAGTCCTACCCATTGCACTGGTTT
>JBIKJM010000049.1:0-8320 GCA_044360985.1 Sediminibacterium sp.
AAGTCTGCCTCGGTGGACAATCTTCCTAATGTACGAATAATAAATTCTGATTTATTGCCATAAATACGGCCAGAAGGCAATTCTACATTTTCTTTATTCAATGCAGTTTGAATGTCATTAAACGCAATTCCAAATGCATTTAGCAAATCCGTATTTGGAAAAATACGCATCGATAAACGTTTGCCGCGAACGCCAACACTAGTCACTTCATCAATCGTCTGAAACCTCTGTTGCAAGACATTCTCAGCGTATTCAGTTAATTCTAATAATCCTTTGGTTTTACTTCTTAATGTAAGCATTAAAATAAAATCTCCACTTGCATCTGCTTTTGACACCACAGGTGGATTGTTAATATCTTCGGGTAAACTTCTTGTGGCCTGAGATACTTTATCTCTTACATCATTTGCGGCAGTTTCTAAATTCACACCTAAATTAAACTCCACGGTGATATTTGAATTACCAACAGAACTAGAAGAATTGATGGTACGAATTCCAGGGATACCATTAATCGCTTTCTCCAATGGTTCTGTAATTTGACTTTGAATCACTTCGGAATTAGCGCCTGTGTAGGATGTTTGCACTGAAACAATAGGCGGGTCAATTGCAGGATATTCTCTTAAAGCCAAAAAAGAGTACCCTACCAAACCAAAAATGATAATCGCAATGTTCATCACAGTGGCTAACACTGGACGTTTTAACGAGAGTTCCGATATATTCATCTAAATAATTTATTAATAATGAACCTACTTGATGATATCAACAAGCGGTAATGTCTTCCCAATTTTTAAATCACTTCCTTCTCTTACAAATAGCATCCCCGCAACAATTAAACTGTCTCCTACATTTACTCCAGATGTGATTTCAACAGCAGAAGCAGTTCGATATCCAGTCTCTACATTGATAAATTTTGCTTTACCCCCGCTAACAACAACCAGTTGTTTTACTTTAGAATCAGGAATAATAATATTAGAAGGAACCAATATACTTGGCTTTTGTTGATTTTCTCCAAGGAACACTTTTGTGTAAGCACCCGGTATCAACTTGCCTTGTAAATTAGCACGCACTTTAATATTTCTTGAAGTAGCAATAATCTGTGGCTCAATAGCTGCAATGGTTGCAGTCATTTTAACACCAGGATTAGCGATACTTTCTACAGTCACTTTCTTGCCTACCTTGATATAATTTTGATATATTTCTGGTAAGGTGAAGTCTACTTTTAGTTGGTCTACTTTTTGTAAGGTGACAATCGTAGTCGCTGTGCTGATGAAAGCACCTATACTCACTTGCTTCAATCCCATTTGACCTGTAAAAGGTGCTTTAATAACCGTTTTGTCAATTAAAGACTGCGTATAAGCGATGTCCGCCTTCAAACTATTGACTTGCTGTAAGCTGATATCATAATCACTTTGATTGATCCCTTTTGCTTGAACTAATTTATAATTTCTTTGTTCAGTGATATTTGCTAATGCTAATTGCACTTTTATTTTTTGCATTTGAGCTTGTAAATCAGCATCATTTAACTTAGCGAGCACAGTACCTGCAGCTACTATTTTACCTTCAGGAATTTGTAAAAAAACAATACGGCCATTGGATTCTGGACGGATGTCTACAAACTCACTTGCCACTACCGATCCATTTACTTCAATCACTTTATCCACTACTTGCGCAGCGGCAATCGCAATATCTACAGATACGGGCGCATTTGCATTGAATTTATCAGTTGGCTTTGTTTTCTCTTTACATGCAAACAATCCTAAGATTAGGATGAAGGCAACATAATTTAACTTTCTCAAATTGGGCTAATTTTAGTGCTTAAAGATAGCTAAAATGCCATGTTTTGAGCAAGAAAATAGATGAATGGTTGAATTATCGACCTTGTTTAAATTGGATGAATTTCTGTTGAATAAAGTAGCCTAACTCCAGGTCGTTTAATAAAGCCAGGGTTGGATAGGATGGCTTGCAGTATTCCATAAATACATCCAGCCTTGGACCATCTAATTTAGTTAGCTTTTGGACAAAGCGCTTGGTAAAGCGGTAGTTAATATACTTGTCTTGTTCCTGACGAATTAACCTATTTTGTAAAAATTGAAGGTTTCTGTTTCGTTTGAACCTAAACATATTGATCATTTCATTCAGGTCAAATCCAATGCTTACACCCCCATTCCCAAATAGGTTTTGTTGGTTACTTAGCTTTAAGCCTGGGGGCTCGTAATTAAAGTATTTGGCATAATCCATCCGATTCTGAATTGAATCATACCTGTAATAACTATTACGCACAGTCACTTCTGGAAGATCTACCCCTGTTACATGGATCATGATATTAAAATTACTCAGGTCTTCAATTTCATCTAGTCCAAATTTTTTGGTGTTTTTCCCAAATAAAGAAAATGTTATAGAGTCTTTAGCCTGAATGGTGATTAAGTAACGGCCCAAAGAATCCGTTTGTGTTCTGCTAAATTTGCTAAATACCAAGACGGCTTCAATTGGTCTTCTCCCAGAAATATCATAGACCACACCACTAATGGTGCGCATCTGTGCCTTCACCGAGGAAAAGGTAGCAGAAGTCAATAAAAAAAATAAGAGGAGGCTTTGTTTCATGAATCGATGTAAAAATAAACAATTCAAGCCTTTGTTTGTGTTAAAATATGGATGGCCAAAGTGTTAACAATGCACCTAATAAAATCGTGCCCAAAACGACCCATTGAGGTGCCACTTTATAACGAACCAATACAATCGCAGTAGTACAAAAAACCAATAAGTAGACCCCAGTATTAACCCCTGACAAATTCCCTAAATCAAACACGATATCTTTCAATAAATATAAAGTTGCACCTAGCATAATGCCTACTACAGCTGCATAAATACCTTCTAGCGAACGATAGAATAATGCGTACTTTTTTAGTTTCTGCCAAATTGGAAAAAAGAATAAGACAATTAAAAAACTTGGTAGAAAAACGCCAATACTCGCCACTACAGCGCCTATTATTTGTCCTCCGATTCCTTTTTCTTCTAAAGCCAATGCGCCTGTAAAGCTTGCTATAGAAAAGATGGGGCCAGGAATCGCCCTTACAATTCCAGATCCTGTTAAAAAAGCTGCGCTATTAATTTTAAGTACATCTCTTTTACTTTCTTTGACACGATCCGTGTTTGGACGCGTCACATATTGTTCATACATCATTGGAATCAACACATCACCTCCACCAAATACAAAGCTTCCAAATCGATAATTGTTTTCAAATAGATTATAGACTTTACGATGCTCCCAATTTTGACGTGTAGCTTGTTCAGATAAAAAACCCGCAGTAAGAAAAAACAAAATAAATAAATGCAAATGAACCCATTTAATTTTTTTAGGAGCGGCTCCTTGATCTGGAATTCTTTTATTACTAAAGTTGGTGACAATACCAGCTAACACAATTACAACAGGTATGGTCCAAGGCGTTTTAAAACCAATTAAAGTAAGGATACAGGCAAAGGCAAAAACAAAAAGTGTAATGGTATTGCGGATGGCTTTTTTATATAAAAGATAAGTAGCGCTTGCGATAAATCCAATTACCATTGGTTGTAACAAATGCAAGGTTTTCAAAACAGGTTGTAAATCAAAATGGGTATAGGCAATGGCTAAACTAGCCATAAAACTAGTTGCTGGTAAAATCCAAATTAGCAAAGTGATTAAGGCCAAAGGGAAGCCGCCTCTTTTAAATGCTATTAAGACAATGGTTTGTGTTGAGGAGGCGCCGGGCAGCAATTGACAAAAAGCATTGTATTCCATTAACTCTTCCGAAGTAATATCTTTTCTTTTTTCTACAAAACGATGTTGTAGAAGGCCAATATGTACTTGAGGACCACCAAAAGCGGTTAAGCTATGCTGGAATACAGCTTTTAAAAATGGTATATGTCTAAAGAGGTACAATCAGATTGGTTTATGTAAAAATAAAATAATTTATTTGCATCCAAAGCATTTTATAATTTATCAGTAAAGTATACAAATACAGAACAATGATAATTTGTATCTTTGCGCTATGAGAAACTTGTTTATATTAAGTGTTTTGTTCATGGCTCTTGGATGTGGCAAAAGCAACTATGCAACTTACCAACCCGTTTATGCCAAAATCGATTGGGAGGAACAACCAGACTACAGTCAATTAAAGAACTGGGCTGCGCATCCGCTCAAAGTGGACCCTTCTGACAGCGTACCAGCAAGTATTCTTAAAAATTACAAGCCCAAACAATTAGCGGATGTATTTTTTGTGCATCCAACAACTTATTTAGATCCTGCAATGCCCAATGGTTGGTCTGCCTCTTTAAAAGACATTGCTATAAATATTAATACGGACTACACTACCATCTTAAATCAAGCAAGTATTTTTAATGAAGTAGGTCCCATTTATGCACCAAGGTATAGACAAGCACATATCAAAAGTTATTATCCAGTCAATAAATTAGATACCATCAATGCATTGGCTGCGTTTGAACTAGCTTATCAGGATGTAAAAAGATCATTCGATTTTTATATGGCCAATTATAACCAAGGAAAGCCAATCATTATTGCAGCACATAGTCAGGGAAGTACACATGCAAAAAGATTGCTAAAAGAATATTTTGATGGAAAACAATTGAGCAAGCAATTGGTGTCTGCCTATATTGTAGGCATGGCGATTGACCCTGCTGAATTTACAAATTTAAAGGCTTGCGCTACACCAACAGAAACAGGTTGCATTTGTGCTTGGAGGACTTACAAAGAAGGATATACTCCTCCATTTATTGCAATTGAAAAATTCACTTCTATTGTGACCAACCCATTAACATGGAGCAGCAATCAAACAGCAGTTGATAGAAAATCGAATGAAGGATCCGTTTTGTACAACTTTACAAAAGTCATTCCAAATGTCGCTGGAGCCACTAATTACAAAGGAATTTTATGGACACCTAGGCCAAAGTTTTTTGGCAGTATATTGTACAATACCCCTAATTACCATATTGCAGATTATAATTTATATTATATGAGTGTACGAAAAAATGCGACAGACAGGGCTTTGCAATTCTCAAATCAGTCTTCAAACTAAAGTCAATCATTAAGAACTGCTTTAATTACCCACCACGCTTAAAAATTTAATGCGCATTATTTTGAGTTGCTCCCAAGTGTAGTCATGTTCACTTAATTCTTGTTGAGCAATTTGTAAAGAAGATGTTTCACAGCTTTTGAAATATTCTAAAATTTCTTCTTGATCATATTCGTCTAGCCACTCGTCAATGGCATAATCTAAATTCAGTTTTGTACCACTAGCTGCAATGGTTTCCATTTCCTCTAGTAAACTATCTAGCCTTAGGTCTTTATTTTTCGCAATAGTTTCTAAAGGAATTTTCTTATCTACATTTTGAATGATATAAATCTTATTGCTTGATTTATTCGCTACGGATTTCATCACAAAATCATCTGGCTTTTCGATATTGTAATCAATTACATATTGTTCAATAAGTTTGATAAAAGCTTCGCCATATTTAAGGGACTTGCCCTTACTCACGCCTTGACAACGCTCCAATTCTGTAAAAGTGGTTGGATACAGTGTGGCCATATCCTGTAATGAAGTCTCAAGGAAAATAACGAATGGCGGCAATCCAATTTTTTTAGCGACCACTTGTCTTAGATCTTTCAATAACTCAAATAAGCGATCGTCTGTGGTAACAGCATCTTCGCCCACTTCACTTTCTTCGTCCTCCCCCAATTCGGCGGCAAAAACATTTTGCAATACCACCAAAAATGAACTAGGTTTTTTCAAGAATTTTTGACCTTTGGCTGTCAGTTTTAAAAGGCCATATTCTTCAATGTCTTTTTCAATCATTTCCTCCAACATTGCTTGACGAATTAAACTATTCCAAAATAATTCATCATGCGTTTTGCCAATACCAAAAACAGGCAATTTTTCGTGACGATATAAACCAATCTGAGGCGTATAATGTCCTGTAATAATCTGCACTACATAATCTGCCACAAATCTTTCATCTAATGCTTGTATCGTTTGTAATAGTTGTACTAATTCTGATTTGGCTTGGAATTTTTCTTTTGGATGTAAACAGTTATCACATTTGCCACAATTTTGATCGGGCCATGGTTCTCCAAAATAATGCAATAAACTTCTTCTTCTACAAACGCCACTCTCTGCAAATGCAACAATTTCGTCTATCAATTGCGCACCCACTTCTCTTTCACTCAAGGGCTTATCTCTTAAAAAATGCTCTAATTTAGAGACGTCCTTTTGTGAATAATATAAAATACAATTTCCCTCTAAACCATCTCTACCAGCCCTACCTGTCTCTTGATAATAATTCTCGATAGATTTAGGGATATTATAATGAATGACAAAGCGAATATCTGGTTTATCAATGCCCATACCAAATGCAATGGTCGCTACAATCACCTGTACGTCTTCGTTTAAAAATTGATCTTGTCTTTCTGCACGCAATTTTTGATCTAGCCCAGCATGATATGCAACTGCTTTAATATTATTTGCTTTTAATAGATCTGCAAGTTCTTCTGTTGTTTTTCTGTTAAGGGTATAAATGATGCCGCTTTTCTTTTTATGCTTTGTAATATATTTTACAATGCTTTTAACGGTCTGATCCTTTTTAATTTTTGGCTGTACTTCATAATAGAGATTATCCCTATTAAAAGAAGAAATTAAAATTTCAGGATTATTGAGTGAAAGATTTTTTACAATATCGCTTTGCACTTTAGGTGTGGCTGTTGCTGTCAATGCAATAATGGGTGCAGATGGATTGATCTCTTCCATCATTTCTTTTAATCGACGATATTCTGGTCTAAAATCATGCCCCCATTCAGAAATACAATGCGCTTCGTCCACCGCAAAAAAAGACACATTCAAATCGCTAAAGAAATCCAAGTTCTCTTGCTTTGTCAAAGTCTCTGGCGCAACATATAATAATTTAGTCTTGCCACTTAAAAGATCTTCTTTAACTACTTTGACTTGTCCTTTATTTAAAGAGGAGTTTAAAAAGTGGGCCACTTCGTCGTGCTCACTATATCCTCTAATAAGATCCACCTGATTTTTCATTAAAGCGATTAGTGGAGAAACGACGATAGCGCAACCCTCTAACATCATCGCTGGTAATTGATAGCACAAACTCTTACCGCCTCCAGTTGGCATAATCACAAAAGTATCTCTACCACTTAATAAGGAAACAATAGCTTGTTCTTGGGTGCCCTTGAACTCCGAGAATCCAAAATATTGCTCTAAAGCAGCTATTAAATCCTTATTTTGAGGCACTGAGGTCTTTTTTATCGTTTTTTTAGTGGCGGGCATCTTAATGAGCTTGAAATCAACTGTTTATTATCTAAATCTACTCTTAAGTTAACGCATTTTGTTGAGCAAAAGTGCATTAAAAAAATTAATTTTTTAAAATAAACCTTTTATGAAAGGATAGATTAAAAATGGTCTACAAAGTTAATGAAGTCTTACCTTTGCTGGATCTATATTATGCCTATGTCATCCGAGATTAAATCCATTGCCAAAAACGCTTTACTGATTGAAACAAAAGCGGTAGCAGGATTGGAAAAGTTTATTGACGATCAATTTGTTGCCTCTGTTCAGGTTGTAATGCAATCCAAAGGCCGTTTTATCGTAAGCGGCATTGGTAAAAGCGCCATTATCGCTCAAAAAATAGTTGCCACTTGTAATTCTACTGGCACTCCTGCAATATTCCTTCATGCTGCAGATGCGATACATGGAGATTCGGGCATGATTGGACCAGATGATGTGGTCATGATTATTAGTAAGAGTGGCGAGAGTCCTGAAATAAAATTATTAGTTGATTTAGTAGCCCATTTTGGTAACCCATTCATTGCGATGGTTGGTAATGTAGATAGTTATTTAGGCAAAGCCACTAAACTTATTATCAATACTACAGTAGATCAAGAAGCATGTATTCATAATTTAGCACCCACATCCTCTACCACTGTGCAAATGGTGATGGGCGATTTAATGGCCATTACATTCATGGAATTAAGGGGATTTAAATCCAATGATTTTGCAAAATTTCATCCAGGCGGTAATCTTGGTAAAAGATTAACCTTAACAACGGGTGCCATTGCAAAACAAAATACCCAACCAAGTGTAAAAGCTTCCACTAGTTTAAAAGAAGTCATTAATGCTATTTCAAAAAGCAGGATGGGCGCAACAGTTGTATTAGACGACAATGGCGATATTATTGGTATGATTACAGATGGCGATATTCGTAGAATGCTCGAACAACATAATAGTATTCAAGATCT
This sequence comes from Sediminibacterium sp., assembly GCA_044360985.1. Classification (GTDB taxonomy): domain Bacteria; phylum Bacteroidota; class Bacteroidia; order Chitinophagales; family Chitinophagaceae; genus Sediminibacterium. Next base: position 8,291 of record JBIKJM010000049.1, read on the forward strand.
TACTGCCGCTGATATTTTTCATAAAAAGCC
>JBIKJM010000050.1:0-8315 GCA_044360985.1 Sediminibacterium sp.
AAAGAAATAGAGTCGGTTTAAAAGATCCTAAAAAACCAATCGGTACATTTATTTTCTTAGGTCCAACTGGTGTAGGTAAAACAGAATTAGCGCGTGCTTTAGCAAGAAACATGTTTGACTCAGAAGAATCTTTGATTCGCATTGATATGAGTGAGTACATGGAAAAATTTGCAGTCTCTCGTTTAATTGGTGCGCCTCCAGGATACGTGGGTTATGAAGAGGGTGGACAGTTAACAGAAAAAGTAAGACGTAAACCATACTGTGTCATCTTATTGGATGAAATCGAAAAAGCGCATCCAGATATTTATAATATTTTATTACAAGTATTAGACGATGGTATTTTGACGGATGGCTTGGGTCGTAAAGTGGATTTTAAGAACACTTTAATCATCATGACCTCTAATATTGGGGCACGTCAATTAAAAGATTTTGGAGATGGTGTAGGTTTCGCAACAGCCACAAGAGTGGAGCAGACAGACGAGAACAATCGATCTGTGATTGAGAAAGCTTTAAAACGTACTTTCTCTCCAGAATTCTTAAATAGAATTGATGATGTGGTGGTCTTTAATTCATTGACCAAAGACAATATTTATTTGATCATTGATATCATCATGAAGCAAGTACTTGCTCGCTTAGTGAACCTAGGATTGAACTTAGTTTTATCAAGTGCTGCAAAAGAGTTTATTGCTGATAAAGGCTACGATGTTCAATTTGGTGCAAGACCATTACATAGAGCCATACAAAAATATATTGAAGATCCATTGGCCGAGGAGATTTTAAATCACTCAGTGAAAGAAGGGGATACTTTAATTGGGGATCTAGACAAGGAAAAATCGTTGTTGACTTTTACTTTACAAAAAAAGGAAAAAGAAAAAGCACCTAAAGTACCTAAGGAACCAAAGCAAGATTAAGCTTTAGAATATTAAAATAGGAAGGCCCTGAATGAAAGTTCGGGGCCTTTTGTATTTTGAATTCTTTATTTGAATGCTATTTTAAAATTTATTTTTAGAAGCATAAATTTTAGGATGGGGTGCTCCAGCGATACGTTTTAATATCAAGACCTGCTAAATCCATCATTCTTGCAACAACAGTCATAGCCACTTCCTCTAAAGTTTTTGGGACACTATAGAAGCTAGGAGTAGCAGGGCAGATGATTCCTCCAGCCAATGTCACGGTTTCCATATTGCGGATATGTATGAGATTGTATGGGGTTTCGCGCGCTACTAAAATGAGTTTTCTTCTTTCCTTCAAAATCACATCAGCTGCCCTTGTTGTTAAATCATCACTTACACCAGATGCGATCCTTCCTAATGTACCCATGCTACATGGTACAACAAACATGATATTGTATTGAGCAGAACCAGAGGCAAAAGGGGCATTAAAGTCCATTTTATGGTAAAAATCAAAAGGATAATTTAAATAATCCTGATTGCCCAATTCGGTTTCCCAAACCGTCTTTGCATTATCACTCATAATGATACCAACCGCTTGGTATTGAGATGGGATTTGCTTTAAGCTATCTAGCAATGCTTTTGCATAAATGGCTCCGCTGGCGCCTGTGATGGCAATGACGATTTTATTTGACATAATAGAATAACAAAATTAGGTATTAAAAGTTGACTACCAAATAGATAAAAAAATCCCCTCCAATATTGAATCGGAGGGGAGCACTTTATAGGGAAAGGGTTCAATTAGATTTTGTACATCTTCTCGTAGTACTCGTCGGCCATTCTGTTACTGTCAAATTGGAAACGAACATCCTTCATACCATTTTGAGTTATTTGTCTCCATGTATCTTTTTGCTCATAATACATTGGTACAATTTGTTGCTCTAAGATTTTGTACAATTCATTTAAATCATATTCATCTTGTGCTTCGGTACTCATATTGGCATAATCCGCTTTAGGCACTACAAAACCATTGTTGCCATGGTTGACAAATTCTGGGATCCATCCGTCATCGGTAGAGAAGTTCACAGATCCATTCATCGCTGCAGTCATTCCACTTGTACCTGATGCTTCTCTCGGCACTCTTGGATTGTTTAACCAAACGTCAGAAGCTTGCTTCATACGCTTACTTAAAGCCAATTCGTATCCTACTAACACTGCTACATTCTTATAGTTTTTACTTAGGTTCACTAAGTGGTTGAATTGAGAAATAGCTGGATGGTCTACTGGGTAAGGCTTTCCTGCAAATATAATTTGAACAGGATATTTTAAATTAGATAATAATTTTTCGAATCTTTCTAAATCCCATGATAAGAAATCGGCACGCTTATAGCCTGCAAATCTTCTTGCCCAAACAATGGTCAACACATTTGGGTCAAATATTTTACCAGTTTGGTCGGCTACGATTTCAAAAGCACGCTTTTTCAAATACCACTTTCTGTCATCAAAACCTTTTTCATCTCCAGCTTCAGCAAATTTATACAATTGTTTGTCTGCCCAATAACGCCAGTTTTGTGCATTGGTAATATGGTCAATTGGGCATATGCCTTCATATTTGCCCCACATCTCACGGCTTACATGTCCGTGTAATTCTGAAACGCCATTCGCTTTTCTTGCAAAACGTAATGCAGCTAAAGAGTGGTTAAATTGATCATCCTGAATGCCAGTCAATCTTCTTACTTCGTCCAATCCTAATCCACAGAAATAGCCCATATTATGACATAAGTAAATATCGTGCTTCTCATTTCCTGCTTCCTCTGGGGTATGGGTCGTAAACACTAGACGCTTTTTAACTTCGTCCAATGACTTATACTTGTTCAATAAATAGAATGCTGCAGAGAATCCATGCGCTTCGTTTAAGTGGTAGACTTCTGGGTTAAAATTTAATTCGTCAATCAATTTTGCACCACCCACACCCAACAAAATAAACTGCGCCACTTTTGTAGCCACGTTCGCATCATATAAACGATGTGTGATGGTTTGAGAAACGTAGTCATTCTCTGGCAAATCCGTACTTAATAAAAATAAGGGGGCACTGCAAAAAGTATTAGGTGCCAAATAATATGCTTTTACCCAAACTGGATGGTCATGGATTAAGATTTGATATTTAATGCCAGTATCTTCTAGGAAGCTATACATCTTCTCCATAAAAGTAACTTGCAATGTTTGGTCTTGATTTCTTGATTGATCATAGTAACCATATTTCCATAGCATACCAATACCGATCATGTTTTGATTTAATTCAAAAGCACTTCTTAAATGAGATCCTGCTAAAAAACCTAGACCGCCACTATAAATTTTTAAAGGCTGGTGGATGGCGAACTCCATTGAAAAATAAGCTGCTTTCTTGGAATACTTTTCATTAATAGGGTAAGGAACTTGGAAGTTTCTAAAAGACATGTTTTTGATCTTTGGTTAATTTGACCCGCAATATATCCTATTTGCCTTTAAATTTGGTCCAAGGCAAGCCTAGTGTGAATAACAATCGTTTGCAATGGCAGAATGTGGATTATTTCTTAGACTTTGGCTTTCTTTTCTTATCGTAACTGTCATTAAAATAGCAGGTCATGTTTCTATGATTACCGCAATTTCCATCTTCCTTAATTTTAATGATATTGCCTGTAATGGTGAATTGAATGGTACAAGGGTCACCTTTCTCAGAATAAGTGGCTTGGTTTTTATTAAAATTCAATAAACCTTTAAGTTCACCCACACAACTGCCTTCTTTCTTTTCAAAATGCAAGAAGAATTGGTATTTATTAGCATCGCCAAAATCTCTTAATGAAATGAAATTCTTTTTATCTCTAGCATAGTCTCCACTATATGTATTGAGTGTGGGCAATGTGTCTATTGGGTTTAAAATGGCTTTTTGTGCTGGCTTAATATTGGCATCCAAATAAATCAATCTAAATCCTTGCTCAGTATACGCCCATCCTTTCTTTTCATGAGTGAGTCCCTGCTCTGGATCTAATTTATTTTCTTCTATTAAAAAGGTAGGCTCTTTATTGATCAATAATGTTTTACCATAAAATTGCGAACCTTTTTGTGTGAGATCAAATTGAGTCAAAATTTGATAGCCTAAAAAAACGTTTTTCTTACTAAAAGTAATGACAGATACTGTTTGTTTTTTGGCATCCTTGTTATTTAACAATAAATAATATTCTGTTTCTTTTTCAATTTTACCAACTGTAAAAATGGATGCATTTTTTAAAACCTTAGGAGCAATTGCATCGACTACAGAATCTGGCAAAAATTGTGCCAATGCTTTTCTTCCAATTTCCACTGTATCTGTGAAAGCGACCAGATTGGTATCATTGATTCGAATGGGTAAATCAATATTTTTGAATGCAGCATTGAAATCATTTATTTTCAAAGGGGTATTCCCAGATAGGTCTGTTTTTGTTTCAGCACACCCAATCAATGCCAATAGGATCAAAAGATTACTTAGATAGCGCATGGCACTCTATTTTTTGCTAAAATAGGCAACAAAATGCCTTTCACAAAGGGTTTATAGTTAAATTTACATATCAATTATGTTTCATAAATCCTTAGATCAACTGCATGAGTCTGTTCCAGTAAAAAATAAAACTGGATGGAGACGTTTATTTGCCTTTATTGGGCCAGCTTATTTAGTTAGTGTGGGTTATATGGATCCGGGAAACTGGGCGACCGATTTACAAGGGGGCGCTGCTTTTGGATTTCAATTAATTTGGATTTTGTTACTAAGTAACATCATGGCCATCCTGCTTCAAAGTTTAAGTGCAAGATTGGGTATCGTGAGGCGTTTGGATTTGGCACAAGTCAATAGAGAGACCTATCCTAAATTTGTTAATTTTTGTTTATACCTACTTGCAGAGTTGGCTATTGCAGCCACCGATTTAGCCGAAGTATTGGGGATGGCGATTGGTATTAAATTATTAACAGGCTTACCTCTAATGTATGGTACCATCATCACTGTGACAGATACTTTTTTATTCATGTTGTTACAACGTTATGGGATACGTAAAATGGAGGCTTTTATTTTTGTTTTGGTCGCCACCATTGGAGGCAGTTTTCTTGCAGAGATGATTATTGCAAAACCTGATTTAATTGGTGCAGCAAAGGGTTTAGTTCCTTCTGCTTTATCACCTGCAGCATTGTACATTGCAGTCGGTATGATTGGGGCCACTGTGATGCCACATAATTTATATTTACATTCCGCACTGGTTCAAACTAGGAAAATAGAAAGAACAAGTGCCGGCATTAAAAAATCACTCTGGTATAATTTTATTGACAGTGCAATTGCTTTGAATGCGGCTTTTTTTGTAAACGCTGCAATATTGATTTTAGCTGCGACAGCTTTTTATCAAACAGGCAACCAATCTATCGCTAAAATAGAAGAGGCACATGCTTTATTAGCGCCATTATTGGGATCAAAATTAGCCCCTATTTTATTTGCTGTCGCCTTAATTGCAGCTGGTCAAAGCTCTACGGTCACGGGCACATTGTCTGGCCAAATTGTGATGGAAGGATATTTAAATCTAAGGTTGAATCCTTGGATCAGAAGACTGCTTACTAGACTAGTTGCCATTGTACCTGCAGTCTTGGTGATTGGAATCATGGGAGAAGGCAGGGTGGACGAGCTACTTGTTTTTAGTCAAGTTATTTTGAGTTTACAATTAGGCTTTGCCGTAATTCCTCTTATTCACTTTGTGAGTGATAAAAGTACCATGGGTGAATTTGCCATCAAATCTTGGGTTAAAATTTTAGCATGGTTGGTAGCGAGTATTTTAGTCTTTTTGAATGCCAATTTAGTATTTGATTTTGCCAAGGCTTTTCTATTTGGACCAACTTCTTTGTTTATTAAGCTATTACTTGTTTTATTTATTCTTTTCTTTTTTGCGTTGTTATTGTATATCATTATTTTCCCAATGATTCAGTCAAAGAAAAAGCAAGAAAGAACAGCATTGCATGGTGCAGCTGTAGAATTGGATTGGACGAAAGCAGCACCCATTGACAGAATTGCGATTGCTGTAGACTTTACCGCAGGAGATGCCAATTTAATTAAATCTGCCATTTCGCAAGCGCATGCTGGAACAGAATTGATTTTGATCCATGTAGTAGAAAGCGTGACTGCAAGTTATTTTCAAGAAATAAGTGATGATGAAGAATCTAGAAAGGATAAAGAAAGACTCGAGTTATATGCAGCAACATTAAGTGAAAAAGGGTATAAGGTTCAATTTGTTGTTGGCTATAAAAACAGGGTTAAAGAGATTGTACGCATTGTAAATACCACAGAGGCACAACTATTAGTCATGGGGGCGCATCATCATTATGGCTGGAAAGATTATTTCTTTGGGGAGACCATTGAATCTGTTAGGCATAAGGTAAAAATCCCTGTGTTGATTGTGCAACAAGCTTCTTAATATTCTGGGGCCTATTTAGCTACATTTAGTACATTTGCAGACAAAATTTTTAAATATAATATATGGGACAGAAAATTAAAGTAGCCAATCCAGTGGTAGAATTGGATGGTGATGAAATGACAAGAATCATTTGGAAATTCATTAAGGATAAATTGATCTTACCTTATCTAGAGTTAGATATTAAATATTATGATTTGGGTATGGAGCATCGTGATGCAACCAATGACCAGGTGACGATTGATGCAGCCAATGCAATCAAGCAATATGGTGTTGGTATCAAATGTGCTACTATTACGCCAGACGAGCAAAGAGTACAAGAGTTCAAGTTAAAACAAATGTGGAAAAGCCCTAATGGCACCATTCGTAATATCTTAGATGGTACGGTATTTCGTGAGCCAATCGTTTGTGCGAATGTGCCACGTTTAGTTCCAAACTGGACAGCGCCAATTTGTATTGGACGTCATGCATTTGGAGATCAATACCGTGCAACAGACTTTGTTACAAAAGGCAAAGGAAAATTAACGGTCAAGTTTGAAGGTGAAGATGGAACTGTACAAGAGTTTGAAGTATTTAATTTTAAAGGGGATGGCGTGGCATTGGCCATGTACAATACAGATGAAAGTATTTATGGATTTGCAAGAGCTTGTTTTAACCAAGCATTAGCAAAAAAATGGCCTTTGTATTTATCGACAAAAAATACCATCTTAAAAAAGTACGATGGTCGCTTTAAAGATATTTTTGAAGAAGTATATCAAAATGAGTTCGTAACAAAATATGCAGATGCTCGCATTACTTATGAGCATCGTTTAATCGATGATATGGTAGCGAGTGCTTTAAAATGGAATGGTAATTTTGTATGGGCTTGTAAGAACTATGACGGTGACGTACAATCTGATACGGTAGCACAAGGATTTGGCTCATTGGGTTTAATGACATCTACTTTAATTACACCAGATGGTAAAGTGATGGAAGCAGAAGCAGCGCATGGTACGGTGACACGTCACTTCCGTGAGCACCAAAAAGGGAACAGAACTTCTACCAATCCTATTGCATCTATTTTTGCTTGGACAAGAGGTTTACAATTTAGAGGTCAATTGGATAATAACCAAGAATTGATTCGTTTCTCTAAAGCATTAGAAGAAGTTTGTGTGGAAACAGTGGAGTCTGGAATTATGACAAAGGACTTAGCAGTTTGTGTGCATGGCACTAAAGTGAAGCATGGCGATCACTATGTATACACAGAAGAATTCTTAGATGCACTTGACTCTAATTTGCAAAAGAAATTGGCTAAATAATTAAGAAATAATACAAATTCTCTCCTCGCTCTGCGCAGTGCTCGAAAGCTCGTCTAGCATTAGTATTATTGTCTAAATTAAACATATAAAAAAGCCCGGTAGTTAATTACTATCGGGCTTTTTAGTGAAACCTTGAGGGGTTTATAAATTTTTCTTAATTTGTCTTTGCTTTTGGCGTTTCTTTTTTCATTTCTTTACACTTGCCGTCTTTCATACATTTCTTATCACATTTGTGCGCTTTTGTTTCTTTCTTGCAATCTTTGCAATCTTTCTTACCACAATTTGCAGAAGCGGTGTTTGCAGCTAATAATAATACAGATGCAAATAATACGGTTGCTAATTTTTTCATGATGTTATTTTTATTGTTATTTATTCTTTAAATGCTAGGTGCAATTTACACAATCCATTAGAAATTTTTGAACCTTTCACTATGATTTTACTCATTTTTCTGTTAAATCTATTGAAACGACTATTCAACGGCTGTTAAATCGGTTATTTCAATACTTCTAATATAGGTTTTCCAATAGCACCACTTGGCATTTGTATGCCTAAAAGGGTCGTGATGGTTGGGGCAATATCAGTCATATAATTCACTGAATTGACTTGGCCTTTTTTGATACCATTGCCATACCAAAGCAATGGAATATGTGCATCATAATTATAAAAAA
>JBIKJM010000051.1:0-8257 GCA_044360985.1 Sediminibacterium sp.
TATGCAAGTCAAGGTGCGGATGAGTTGGTTTTTTTAGACATTACTGCAACTGTTGAACAAAGAAAAACTTTGAGTGCATTGGTGCATAAAATAGCACACCGCATTAATATTCCATTCACGGTGGGGGGAGGTATTAAAACAGAAGAAGATGTACGCGTTTTATTGCAAAATGGTGCAGATAAAATTTCAATCAACACGGCTGCATTTTTAGATCCTTTAACAATCAGTCGATTTGCAAAGCAGTTTGGAAGTCAATGTATCGTGTTGGCTATTGATGCAAAATGCGAGTCTGATAATAACTGGTATGTCTATTTAAATGGAGGCAGGACCAAGACAGATAAGTTGGTTGCAGATTGGGCTAGAGAAGCAGTGGATTTGGGCGTGGGTGAAATTTTATTAACTTCTATGAACCATGATGGAACAAAGCAAGGTTTTGCATTGGACATCACAGCACAATTGTCCGAAAATTTACCAGTTCCAATCATTGCCTCAGGTGGTGGTGGAACGGAAGCGCATTTTTTAGACGTATTTACAAAGGGCAAAGCGGATGCAGCGTTGGCTGCGAGTGTCTTTCATTATAAAGAAATTGCAATTCCTGATTTAAAACAATATCTAAGTCAAAATGGAATAGCAGTTAGAATTTAAATCATCTTTACAATTAAATAAGTAATCAATTCGATATAATAATTCATTAATACATTCATTTTATCAATACTAATTATCGCACTATGAATATCAATTTTACAAAATACACAGATGGGTTGGTGCCAGCCATTGTACAAGACGCATCCACAAAAAATGTGTTGATGTTAGGCTTTATGAATCAGGCTGCAGTAGACGCGACCATCTCCCTGCAAAAAGTCACTTTCTTTAGTCGTTCAAAAAACAGACTTTGGACCAAGGGCGAAGAAAGTGGTCATCACTTAAACTACTTAAGTATGGCATTGGATTGCGATCAAGATACCTTATTGATACAAGCCAATCCAGTTGGTCCAGTTTGTCACACAGGTACAGATACCTGCTGGGGCACTGAGAATAAAGTTGAATCGCATGATTTTTTAGTTCAATTAGAGCAAGTCATTGAACATAGAAAAACAGCTGACCCTGATAGCTCTTATGTGGCTAGTTTATTTTCTAAGGGTATCAATAAGATAGCTCAAAAAGTCGGGGAGGAAGCCGTAGAATTAGTGATTGAGGCTAAAGATCAAAACAACGATTTATTTCTAGAAGAATCAGCCGACCTTCTTTTCCATTACTTAATGCTGTTACAGGCTAAAGGGTATAAACTAGCAGATGTTGTTAAAATCTTGAAAATGAGGCACAAGGCCTAGTGCCTAACGAGATTAAATTTATATATTTGACTATTAATATAACACTATGAAAAAAAATATCATCGCAATTGTGTTGATTTCGGCTAGTTCGTTTGTACAAGCCCAATCATTGAATTTGCAAGGTAAGTTGATGAATGTGAAAGACACTGCAACTGTAACTCTAGTCGACGGTGTAACGAGTAAAGAATTAGTGACGGGTAAATCTGTGTCAGGTAATTTTAGTCTTCAAACACAATTGGAATATCCAAGTTTATTGATCCTTAGTGTTGAAGGAGTAGCTCAAAAAATACCTCTTTTTCTGGGCAATGAAAATGTAATGATTGAAGGGGATGCACAGAATATGGCATCAATGAATATCAATGGTTCTTTGAGCCATGATGTGTACAATTTGTATATGAATGCATTGAATCCAAAGATGATGCCTTATATCACGAATATGCAAGCTGCAAGTGCAGAAAAAAATGAAGCAAAAAAAGATTCATTGAACAGTGCAGCTGAGACTCAATCTAAAGATATTATTGCCACATTTAATGCATTGTCTAAAGCAAATACAGGCTCGCCAGTAACAACTTTAATGTTATTGCAATTTTCAAATATTTTCCCTGAAATCAAAGAGAATCTTGCATCTATTTATGAAACATTAGCACCATCTGCTAAGAAAGGCCCATTTGCCGAATTCATTGATAAAACAATTGCTTCATCTGCATTTGGACAGGTAGGTTCTGTGCTTCCTGATTTTACACAAAATGATGTTAATGGAAAATTATTTTCTCTATCATCTTTAAGAGGTAAGTATGTATTGGTTGATTTTTGGGCTAGCTGGTGTGGACCATGTAGAGCAGAAAATCCAAATATTGTAAAAGCCTTCAATAAATTTAAATCAAAAAACTTTACTGTTTTGGGTGTGTCATTAGATCAGGATAAACCAAAATGGTTGGAGGCGATTAAGAAAGATGGCCTTGCTTGGAATCATGTTAGTGATTTGAAATACTGGAACAATGCTGTGGCAACTCAATTTGGCATTCAAAGTATTCCTGCTAGTTTTTTAATTGATCCTAGTGGTACGATTGTAGCAAAAGATTTGAGAGGTGCTGATTTAGATAAATTTTTAGCAACGAATTTGAAATAATTCATCTTATTCTTTGACCGAATAAAAAAAAGTCCCGAAACGATTCGGGACTTTTTTTATAAATTCTTTATTTTAGCGCTTTTTTATATTCCGCTTCATCAAAACCTAGCGCAATAATTTTCCCATCTTTTTCAATCAATGGACGTTTTATGATAGATGTTTTTTCTGCCATCAATGCAATGGCAGCTTTTTGATTGGTAATGGTTGCTTGCACCTCAGGTCCTAATAATTTCCAGGTAGTACCTTTCTTATTAATCAAGGCTTCCCATCCTACTTGTTTAGCCCAGCTTGTTAATTGCGCACTTGTAATGCCTTGTTTTTTGTAATCATGAAAACTGTAAGCTTTTTTATTGGCCTTCATCCAGTCCAATGCCTTTTTTACTGTATTGCAATTAGGGATAGCGTAAATTATAGGTATGCTCATTTTATTGAACTTTAATAGACTGCGCGAGCCAACTTTTTGAAATAGGTTGTAGCCACTCTGTTTCAAGTGTTGCTTTTGTATTAACTAAATTATTAAAATAGAGTGTATCCATGGATAACAAACCATTTTCAAGTGCGTAGTTTAATTGGGCTTGAGGAATGGTCTGCACTTTGTCTTTTATAAAAAAGGCTAAAAGCGTTCGGTTGAACATTTGAACGCCTGTCATTTGTTCAATGGCTTTAATCACATGTACAGAACTATCTGTACTGCATCCTCCAACTGTGGTAGCAGTTTCGTCAGCCATGATGAGGATAAATTGACCATATAGTACCGTGGCATAGCCCTTTACTTTTGCGCCATGACTTTTCCAGTCAGCTACAAAATTTTCAAGCAATGGCTCAAGTTCAAAAATCTCACCCATCGTGAAAGTCCTGTTTGCTTGGTATACCCAAACCCTAGACTTGGGATCGAAATTTTTAGGGAGTATCGTAGGTAAGTCTACCATATTATATTTACTTTATTGCTTGCGCAATGATTTATTGTATTGCTTTCGCAATGATTTCTGCAATGTCTAACACCTCTGTTTTCACTTCTTCATCTCTGTTCTTGATACCATCGGTCATCATGGTATTACAAAACGGACAGGCACTTGCCACAAAATCAGCTTTTGTCTCAATGGCTTCGTCTGCTCTTTCCATATTCACTCTTTTATCTCCTTTTTCTTCTTCTTTAAACATCTGAGCACCGCCCGCGCCACAACAAAGTCCTTTTGATTTACACCTGCGCATTTCTTTTAACTCAACATCCAATGACTCCAACACTTTCCTTGGTGCTTCATAGATATCATTGGCTCTTCCTAAATAACAACTGTCATGGTAGGTGATAGTTTTACCCTTCCATTCATTGCTATCTGAAATTTTAATCTTTCCACTTTCAATTAACTCCTGTAAAAACTGCGTGTGGTGGATGACGTCGTAGTTGCCACCCAATGCTGGGTATTCATTCTTTAAAGTATTGAAACAATGCGGACAAGTGGTGACGATCTTCTTGATTTCATAAGCATTCATGACTTGTATATTTTGATACGCCATCATCTGAAACATGAATTCGTTGCCAGCTCTTCGCGCAGGGTCTCCAGTGCAAGCTTCTTCCTTACCTAATATCGCATAGACCACACCAGCTTTGTCTAAGATGGTGGCAAATGCTTTAGTTATTTTTTGAGCTCTTTGATCAAAGCTTCCTGCACAGCCTACCCAAAATAAAACTTCTGGCTTTGTGCCAGCAGCCATCATTTCTGCCATTGTAGATACTTTCATAATTATTTATTTTAAGATTGCTTTGTCCATGCGTCTCTATCGTCTGGAGCGAATTTCCAAGGTGCAAAATTGTTTTCTATATTGCTAAACATGCCATTCCATTCTGATGGCGCATTACTATCCTCCATAATCAATGACCTTCTTAACTCTACAATGATATCCATTGGAGAGATGCTCACTGGACATTCTTCCACACAGGCATTACAAGTGGTACACGCCCTTAGTTCCTCAATTGTAATATGGTCGTTCAATAAGGATTTTCCATCATCTACAAATTGTCCGTTTGCGTCTATATTTTTTCCAACGATTTCAAGACGATCTCTGGTATCCATCATTATTTTTCTTGGGCTCAATAATTTTCCAGTACTATTTGCAGGACATGCTGCGCTGCATCTTCCACATTCAGTACAACTGTATGCGTCCATTAAATTCTTCCAGCTCAAATCCATCACGTCTTTAGCGCCAAATTTTTCTGGAGCTGCTGCACCTGTAGGGGCTAATTCTGGTTGCATGGCATAAAGCACTTCATTTTGAACGGCAACCATATTATGCATTTTACCTTTTGGTTCTAATGATGCATAGTAGGCATTTGGGAAGGCCAATACAATATGTAAATGTTTGGAATAAGGCAAGTAATTCATAAAGCCATAAATTCCTAAGATATGCATCCACCAGACAGATTGCTCAATGGTATGTAATTGATGTGCATCAAGATTAGATAAGAATGGCTTAATCCACCCGGAGATGATAAAATTCGCAGCAGGATCTGCAGCATTCATTGTTAAAAACAAGCCCATCAAAACCATCTCAATAACCAAAATTAAATTAGCGTCTGTTTTTGGCCAGCCTGTTAAATCCTTACTCACTAATCTTTTTACATAAATAATATTTCTTCTTGACAAGAAGAAAATACAGGCTACAAATACCAATAGCGCTAATACTTCGAAACTATTGATTAAGAAGGGGTAAAGTCCACCAAGATATGGTTCAAAAAAGCGATGAGTGCCCGCAATGCCATCAATAATAATCTCAAGTAATTCAGTATTGATGATGATAAACCCAACATAGAGTATTAAGTGCAATAATGCGACTGGAATATTTCGGAACATTTTCTTTTGTCCTAATGCCAACAAAAAAACATTCTTCCACCTAGCAATTGGTTGATCATTCAATTCAACTGGTCTTCCAAGATGAATATTCCTTTTGATACTAAGTATCTTTTTAGCAAAAATGTAAAAAGCAATGACCGTTAGGAGTAGAAAGATAATACTGCTGATAAATTCCATGGTGAATAGCAATTTGACTGAAACACAAATTTAATCCATTTCCTTTAGTCTCCTACTTAAAATACCCTCAAATAATACACAGCTTATTACGAAACTTATACTGATTTTATGGGCTTTTTTAAGCAGAATTATTTAATTTGCCGCTATTCCTAGTATTTCAATCCATTCCATTATGAGTCAAGCGATCGATCAGAAAATTGCAAGCTGGTTAGAAGGTAATTTCGATAGTACCACAAAGGAGGAAATCAGGTCTATGCAGGCCAATCAGCCCGATTTGCTAGATGATGCATTTTACAGAAATCTTGAGTTTGGAACGGGAGGATTGAGGGGTCTAATGGGGGTGGGCACGAACAGGGTCAATAAGTATACGATTGGGATGGCGACTCAGGGGTTTTCTAATTATTTATTAAAAACCTATCCCAATGAAACTATTTCCGTTGTGGTGGGGCATGATAGTCGAAACAATTCAAGATTTTTTGCAGAAACAACCGCTCAGGTTTTTGCTGCAAATGGCATTAAAGTGTATTTATTTGAGGCATTAAGACCTACGCCAGAATTAAGCTATGCTATAAGAACACTGCAGTGCAAAGCCGGGGTAGTTTGTACTGCTTCGCACAATCCAAAAGAATACAACGGCTATAAAGCCTATTGGAATGATGGAGGTCAATTGGTACCACCACATGATAAAAATGTCATTACCGAAGTGGAAGCCATTCAATCTTTAGAAGAAGTAAAATGGAATGGTGGAGATGCTTTGATTGAAATCATCGGGGCCGATATGGATGATGCCTATATTAAAATGCTACAATCATTAAGTGTGTATCCAGAAGTGATTGCAGCACAAAGTGATTTGAAAATTGTGTACACTCCAATTCATGGTACTGGCATTACCTTGGTTCCAAAAGTGTTGGACTCATATGGTTTCAAGAATGTACACATTGTAGAGGAGCAGGCTACACCAGATGGTAATTTCCCGACTGTGGCCTATCCGAATCCGGAAGAAAGTGAAACAATGCGTATTGGACTAGAAAAAGCAAAGGTATTGGATGCAGATATTCTTTTAGGTACCGATCCAGATGCAGATAGAGTAGGTATTGGTGTAAAAAATCATAAAGGCGAATGGGTCTTGATGAATGGCAATCAAACTGCTGTCTTGGCATTTGCTTATATGATGGAAGCCAGAAGAGCCAAGGGTATTGCTGCGCCAAACGATATGGTGGTTACAACTATTGTGACAAGCGAGATGATCAATGAGGTAGCTAGACAAAATAAAGTGAATTGCTACAATGTGTTGACAGGCTTTAAGTGGATTGCTGAATTAGTTAAAGAAAAAGAAGGTAAAGAAAATTATATCATAGGGGGAGAAGAGAGTTTTGGCTTAATGATTGGAGATCAAATCAGAGATAAGGACGCAGTGAGTGCAGTGGCTTTATTGTGCGAGATGGCAGCCTATGAAAAAAGCAAGGGCAGGTCTTTGTTCGATAAAATGATTGAATTGTATATGCAATATGGTTTCTATTATGAACACTTAATTAGCATTACTAAAAAAGGCATGAATGGTCAGCAAGAAATTGCAGCGATGATGGAAGGCTACAGAAAACAACCGCCAACTGAAATTGCAGGAAAGAAGGTGGTCACCTTATTAGATTATCAATTGCAATTAAGTACTGATTTACTAACTGGTGTTCAAACAAATATACCATTGCCAAAAAGTAATGTATTGCAATTTGTAACCGAAGATGGTACAAAAATTTCTGCTAGACCAAGTGGCACCGAGCCGAAGATTAAATTTTATTTCAGCGTCAATGCAGTTTTACCAAATAGGGAATCATTTGATGAGGTCTATGCAGATTTGCAAAACAAAATCAACAATATCATTGCAGCTATGCAGTTAAACTAAATCAAGCATGCGAAAATTAGAAGATGCTTACCTGCATAAAGGATTGCGCAAGCAATTGGTAGAGGTATTAAGAACTAAAGGGATCACTGACGAGCAGGTCTTAGCGGCCATTGGCTCCATCCCTAGACATTTCTTTTTAGATTCTGCATTTGATAGAATCGCCTACGAGGACCGTGCATTTCCTATTGCAGCAAACCAAACGATTTCTCAGCCCTATACAGTGGCTTATCAAACACAGTTATTGCAAATTAAGCCAGGTGAAAAAGTACTAGAAATTGGCACTGGAAGTATGTATCAAACCACGGTACTAGCCGCGATGGGTGCTAAAGTATTCACCATTGAGCGACAAAAACAACTATTTGATCTAACCCCTTTTTATATTTTCAAGCAACAATATTCGGACATTCATTTTAGTTTCGGTGATGGGTTTGAGGGTTTGCCTGAGCTCGCGCCATTTGATAAAATTTTAATTACTGCCGCTGCCCCTATCGTGCCTGAAAAACTATGGGCACAATTGAAAGTGAATGGGAAAATGATCATTCCATTAGACGAGGAAGGCGCCGAACAAAGGATGCTACGATTAACTAAGAAAAAGGATGGAAAAGAAAAAAGAGAATCCTTTGAGGCATTCTCTTTTGTTCCTATGTTAGAAGGTAAAACTTCTAAATAAATATTGCTTTTATTATTGTTGCATCTGATCCATTCCACTACTTCCTTCTTGCATCTTTGTACTTTTTCTTCTTAATAAATTCACATCGAATTTACCAAATCGGTAAGAGAAGTTCAATCTAAAGAATTGCTGGTCTCTTGTTCTAATTACATTTTGCGTAAAATAAAGACTCTCTGAATAAGTTTGAATCACTCTAGTTTT
>JBIKJM010000052.1:0-8004 GCA_044360985.1 Sediminibacterium sp.
ACAGAAGAGTTTGCTAAAGGTGAATAACCTTTAAATAGAAGTATATTTGTAAAAGGAACGCGTCTCTGTTCAAAAAAAGAGACAAAAAACATTCAAATGTCAGAATTGAAACTACCAAGACTGTTAGCAGCTGCTAAAGAATTCAACATCGGTCAAGATACCTTGATTGAATTCCTTAGTACAAAAGGTTTTCCTAAGGATGACCTTAAGCCAACAGCCAAATTAACTGAAAGTCAGTATTATGCTTTGCAGGCTGAATTCCAAAGTGACAAGGTTGCCAAGAACAAGGCAGACCATGTGGAATTGCCAAAAAATGCGATTGCAGACAAAGGCAAAAAAGCGGAGGAAGAAATTGCTCCTGCTAAAAAAGCAGTTGTTGCTGAAACCCCAGTTGTGGAAAAATCAAAAGCAGCAGCTCCAGTGGTTGAAGATGTTCCAGCAGCTCCTGCGAAAGCAGCGCCCTCTAAAACTAAAGTAGAAACACCAGAGGTGGAAGCACCAAAAGTGGTGAATAAGATAGACCTATCTACAATAGACTCTTCTACAAGACCAAAAAAGACCACTAAAAAAACAGAGGAGGCTGCGCCTAAAGAGGCAGCTCCAAAAGCACCTGCTACAAAAGCAGCCGCTAAAAAAGCAGAGCCGGCTCCAAAAGCACCGCCAGTAGACCATTCAATTGCTCCAGAAAATGTACATGGCGCCATTACGAATATTCAAGCAGACAAGTTAACCGGCCCAACAATCTTAGGTAAGATTGATTTGCCGACCAATAGCGATACTAGACCAAAACCTTTAACCCAGGAAGAAAAACGTGTTCGTAAGCGTATCCCAGTTCAAGGCAGACCAAATCAACCTGGTCAAACAGGACAAGGTGGTCAAACTCAAGGTGGTGGTGGCTATCAAGGCAATCGTCCTCAGGGAGGGCAAGGCGGTGGTTACCAAGGCAACCGTCCACAAGGTGGTGGTGGCTATCAAGGCAATCGTCCTAACAATGGAACACGTCCGGGACAAGGTGGAGCACGCGGAAGAAATATGCCACAAACGGCTGAGCAAAAAGAAATCGATCAGAAAGCAATTCAAGATAAGATCAAGGAAACACAAGCGAAATTATCAGGCCAAGGTGGTCGTGGTAGAAGCACGAAATCCAAGTATCGTCGTCAAAGAAGAGAGGAAGCTGCTGAAAATGATAATAACGAACAAAGAGAAGATAATAAATTACAGGTAACAGAATTTGTTACAGTGAGTGAGTTGTCAAGCTTGATGGATGTGAGCTTTGCTGATATCATTAGCAAGTGTATGAACTTGGGTATCATGGTTTCAATCAATCAACGTTTAGATGCGGAGGTGATTGAATTGGTTGCAAGTGAATTTGGATTCGAAGTTGAATTCGTAGGATTAGAAGATGTAGTAGAAATGGATGAGGAAGAAGAAGCAGAAGATCAAGCGAATTTAGTTGAACGTCCTCCAATCGTAACCATCATGGGTCACGTGGATCACGGTAAAACTTCTTTATTGGATTATATCCGTAACGCAAATGTAGTTGCAGGTGAGGCCGGTGGTATCACACAACATATTGGTGCGTACGAAGTGACTTTGCCAAATGGTAAAGCCATTACTTTCTTGGATACACCAGGCCACGAAGCCTTTACAGCGATGCGTGCGCGTGGTGCTAAAGTAACAGATATTGCAATTATTGTAGTGGCTGCAGACGATGCGGTGATGCCACAAACTAAAGAGGCCATTAGTCACTCTCAAGCGGCGAATGTACCAATGATTTTTGCAGTCAATAAAATTGATAAAGACGGTGCGCAACCGCAAAAAATATACGAGCAATTGTCTCAAATGAATATTTTAGTAGAAGCTTGGGGTGGTAAATTCCAAAACCAAGAATTATCTGCTAAACAAGGATTGAACGTAGATGCTTTATTAGAAAAAGTATTGTTAGAATCTGAAATTTTAGATTTAAAAGCCAATCCAAATAGAGAAGGTACAGGAACTATTATCGAGGCCTCTTTAGATAAAGGTCGTGGTTTTGTGGCTACCATACTTGTTCAAAACGGAACCTTACGTCAGGGAGATTTGATTTTATCAGGCCAGTTTTATGGTCGTGTAAAAGCGATGTTCAACGAACGTAACCAACGTATCGAAGTAGCACCTCCATCTACCCCTGTGGTAATCTTAGGTTTGAATGGTGCACCTCAAGCTGGTGAGAAATTCAAAGTATATGATGACGAGTCAGAAGCAAAAGAATTAGCAACTAAGCGTTCTCAATTATTAAGAGAGCAAGGTTTAAGAACTAGAAAACATATTACATTAGACGAGATTGGTCGTCGTTTGGCTTTAGGTAACTTTAAGGAATTAAACATCATTATTAAAGGTGACGTGGATGGCTCTGTAGAAGCCTTAAGTGACTCTTTACAAAAATTATCTACCGAGGAAATTGCAATTAGAGTGGTATTAAAAGGGGTGGGTCAAATTTCTGAATCTGATGTATTGCTTTCTGCCGCTTCTGATGCGATTATCATTGGCTTTAACGTTCGTCCAAGTATGCAAGCAAGTCGCTTAGCAGAAACAGAAGGCGTTGAAATTAAAATGTACTCAATTATCTACAACGCGATTGATGAAATCAAGAGCGCGATGGAAGGTATGTTGGAACCAAAAATTCAAGAGAAAATTGTGGCCAACGTTGAAGTTAGAGAAGTCTACAAATTCGATAAAGCAACCGTTGCAGGATGTTATGTATTGGATGGCAAGTTGAGTAGAAATAGTAAGATTCGTATTATTCGTGACGGTATCGTTGAGTTCCCAAGAGGAGAAGGACAGGCCGCTGAATTAGGAAGCTTGAAGCGTTTCAAAGATGATGTGAAAGACGTTGTTTCCAATATGGAATGTGGCTTGACCATCAAAAACTTTATCGACTTAAAACCAGGCGATATTGTAGAAGCGTTTGAGGAAGAAGAAGTTAAACGTACTTTATAAAAAAATTAAGATTTGATAGTTGGGGCATTCCCCCATCTATCGGAACTTAGCACCTTAATTCATATTTGATGAAAATAGTTCAAATCGTATTTGCCTTAGGTTTAATGGTTATTGCTAGTTCAGCAACCGCTCAAATCAAGAAAGTTTTAGCAGATAAAATTATTGCTACAGTTGGCGATAAATATATTTTACGTTCCGATGTAGACAATGCTATTGCAGATTACAAAAGACAAGCACAGGGACAAGAAAACATTGAATTACCTACTGCCTGTCAGGTGATTGAAGGTCAGTTAATTCGAAAGGCCTTAGTATTACAGGCCGAAAAAGATTCTATTATAGTTACAGAAGAAGAAATCGAAGTCGCTATTGATGGGCGTATTCGAAATTTTATACAACAATTTGGATCTAAGGAAGTTTTAGAAGAAGTTGCTGGGCGTTCCGTGTTTCAATTGAAAGATGATTTTAGACTTTTAATCAAAGAGCAACGATTGGCCGAGGAGATGCAAAATAAAATTGTTGATAAAGTAAAGATCACACCAAATGAGGTTACTGCCTTTTATGCTAAAATTCCGGTGGATAGCTTGCCTTTGTATGAAAGTGAAGTGCAGATTTCAGAAATCATCATGCACCCTAAAGCGAATCGTGATATTGAAGAATATGTGATTCAGCAAATGTTAGAATACCGTAAGCAAGTTGAAGGTGGAGTGAATAAATTTGAACAATTAGTAAAATTGTATTCTGAAGATCCTAGTTCAAAAGAAAATTTAGGACAGTTTAGTTTAAATCGCAACGTAAGAGAATTTGACCCTGCATTTATGGCTGCATCTTTCAGATTAAAAGAAGGTCAAATTTCTGCACCAGTTAAATCAAAGTTTGGCTACCATATCATCCAATTGATTTCTAGATCTGGAGACGAAGCTGTAGTAAAACATATCTTAAGAATCCCGCCTATCACCAACGACGAGATCAATGAAACTAAAAACTTATTGGATAGTATTAGAAAAGAAATAGTATCAAACAAGATAAGTTTTGGAGAAGCAGTGAATAAATATAGTGATGACGAATCTAGTAAGTTTAGTGGTGGTGCAGTAACCAGTCGTGACGGCTCCACTTATATCAACTTTGACCAGTTGGACAAAGAGATGGTGGTTTTGATTCAGAACATGAAGCCAGGGGATGTCTCCACACCGCAATTGTACGTGGATGATAGAGGTAGAAAAACGCTTCGTATTGTGTATTATAAAGAGAGAACAGCGCCACATAAAGAAAATTTAAGAGAAGATTATAACCGTGTTTCAGTAAGGGCACTAGAGGAGAAGAAATCAAAAGTATTAGAATCATGGTTTAAAGACAGAGTCCCTAATTACTATGTATTTATAGACAACGATTTCCAAGCTTGCAAAGAATTGACGGATTGGACAAAAGTTGCTAATGCAATTGTAAAGGAAAAAACATACTAGAAATTTCATCATGAGCGACGAAATCAAACACGAATGTGGCTTAGCATTCATTAGGTTAAGAAAACCTTTTTCCTACTATCTTCAAAATAGAGGATCAGTCACCTACGGACTTAATAAGTTGTACCTCTTGATGGAGAAACAACATAATCGTGGACAAGATGGCGCAGGGATTGCAACTGTTAAACTAGATATAGAAGCAGGCAATCCTTTTTTATATAGATTAAGAAGTAGTGCACAACAACCTATTGCAGATATTTTTTATAAAGTAGGTCAAGAAATACAAGAACTTGAAAAATTACAGTCAGATATTACCAAACATCCTGGTTTAATGAAAGGGCATTTGCCTTTCATGGGGGAATTATTACTAGGGCATTTAAGGTATGGCACACAAGGCAAAAACAATGTTGAATTTTGCCATCCATTTATTAAGAAAAATTTAGCACCAGCAAAGAATCTTGCATTAGCAGGTAATTTCAATTTGGTCAATACAGATGAATTATTCAAATTAATTCAGCATGAACCAGGTCCTTTTGAAAAACAAAGTGACTTAGCAGCAATGATGGAAGTGATTCATCACTTTTTAGTAAAAGAAGAAACAAAAAACCCCAATCATCCAAATATTGCAGAAGTGTTAAAGCAAGCAGTTCCAATGTTTGATGGTGGCTTCACCATTGGCGGATTAATTGGCAATGGCTATAGTTTTATCATGCGTGATGCACATGGCATTCGCCCTGCATATTATTATATAGATGGGGAAGTGATTGTAGCTGCTAGCGAAAGAGCTGCTATTCGTACTACTTTTAATGTGGGTGAGAATGAAGTACATGAATTGATGCCTGGTAATGCATTGATAGTAGACGACAAGGGGGGATATACCATTGAACAAATTATTGCACCAAAAGAAAGAAGAGCTTGTTCTTTTGAGCGTATTTATTTTTCTAGAGGTGGGGATGAAAAGATTTATAGAGAGCGTATCGCACTTGGGCATTATTTAAGTAAAATTGTTTTAGATAGAATTGAAAAAGATTTAAAGAATACTATCTTCTCTTATATTCCAAACACGGCAGAAGTGGCATTTTACGGCTTGATAAAAGGCATGGAAGAATACTTGAATGCCATTAAAGTGGAGCGTATATTAAGTTGGGGTAAGGATGTAGACGCAGAAAAATTAGGCGAGATGGTGAATCGAAAAATTCGCCAGGAAAAAATTGCCATCAAGGATGTTAAGTTAAGAACCTTTATTACGGAGGATTCTAATAGAAACGAGATGGTACAGCACGTGTATGATATCACTTATGGCACGGTGCGTAAAAATGAAGATAGCTTGGTGGTGATTGACGATAGCATAGTGAGAGGTACAACTTTAAAAGAAAGTATTGTTAGAATGCTATCTCGACTATCCCCTAAAAAAATCATTGTTGTTTCGTCTGCCCCACAAATCAGATACCCTGATTGTTATGGGATTGATATGAGTAAGATGGGTGATTTTATCGCATTTAAAGCAGCGATTGCTTTATTGAAAGAAAGAGGTATGGAAAAGGTGATGGATGAGGTCTACCAAAAGATCAAAGCATTAGAAGCTAAGGATGAACTTCATACCCAAAATGTGGTACGTGAATTGTATAAGCCTTTCACAACAGAAGAAATCTCAGATAAAATTGCGCAACTCATTACACCGGATAATATTCAAATCCCTGTAGAAGTGATCTATCAAACGATTGAAGGATTGCATGCATGTTGCCCAACCAATACGGGTGACTGGTATTTTACAGGAAACTACCCAACCCCTGGGGGAAACAAAGTTTGTAATAAAGCATATACCAACTATATCGAAGGCAATAACCAACGAGGTTACTAATAAAAAAAGGTGCTAACTGCACCTTTTTTTATTAGAAATATTTTTATGAAATAAAATAGTATTTATAAAAATATTACTAATAAAATTAGAGTCGATAGCAAATTGCATTGATATTCATTCCCGCTCCAACAGATGCAAAAATAACCACATCGCCTTTTTCTAATTTATGCTCAGCATATTTTTCTTTAAGTACTAAATCGTATAAAGTTGGAATCGTTGCTACAGAACTATTGCCTAATTCATGAATACTCATAGGCATAATATCTGCAGGGATTTCTTTGATATCATATAATTTGTACAAGGCTTTAATAAAGCCCTCATCCATTTTTTCGTTGGCTTGATGTAGAAAGAATTTTTTCACTTCTTGAATCTCCACACCCGCTTTTTCTATACAGGCTTTCATGGCAATAGGCACATTCTTAATGGCGTACTCATATACTTTTCGGCCCTTCATTTTTATATACCTTGTGGCATCATCTGCTTCTGGATGATTGGATTTCCCCAGGTATAAAAAATACGCTTCTTCGTTGCAATGGCTTTGAACACTAAAGGATAAAATACCCTGATTAGGATCTTCGCTATGTTCTACAATACAAGCCCCTGCACCATCACTAAAAATCATACTATCTCTATCGTGTACATCAATTACTCTGCTTAAGGTCTCGGCACCAATGACTAAACATCTTTTTGCCATACCAGATTTAATGAAAGAATCTGCTTGAATGACCCCTTGTATCCACCCAGGGCAGCCAAACAAAATATCATAAGCCACACAGCTTGGGTTTACAATGCCTAAATGATGCTTTACTCTTGATGCAATTGCAGGAATGGCATCAGATTGGATGGTTCCATTTTTAACGTCGCCAAAATTATGTGCCACAATAATTTGATCAATCGTTTCAGGATCTATCCCTGCATCCTCAATCGCTAATTTAGCTGCAGCGGCTGCTAGGTCAGATGTATTGATTTGAACATCGGCATAGCGTCTTTCAATGATGCCAGTAATGCCTTTAAATTTCTCAACAATTTCTTGATTAGGCGTTTTGATCAATTCACTTTGTTCATCGTAAAAAGTATTCGAAATAAAATCTTGATTCGATTTAATATACTTAGGTATAATACTACCAGTGCCAGTTATAATGGTTGCCATAGAGCGGGTAATTTTTTGATAAGCAATATCCCAACCTCTCTAAGATAAGTAATTTAGATATATTTATCGCCTTTGTTCCTCTTTACTTCGGCCACATATTCTTTAATAGATTGTTCTTTATCCCTACTACAAATCAATAAAACATCTTTTGTATCAATCACAATAAAGTCATCCAATCCCTGAACTAACACTAGTTTGTCTTTAGGGGAATTGATCATACATTTTGTGGCATCAATTACAATCACGTTATCAGAAGCCACTGCATTGCCTAAATAGTCTTTCTCCATATTCTCATAAGCGCTATTCCATGTACCTAAATCACTCCATCCAAACGAAGCTGGCATCACATATACATTATTTGCTTTCTCCATAATTGCGATGTCAATTGAAATATTGGTGCACTGTGGGTAGATTTTTTGAATCGCAGTTTTTTCGGCTGGTGTATTAAAATGCATTTTCTCTTGATCAAATAATTCATACATTTCTGGCTGGTACTTTTCGAAGGCAGTTAAGATGGAACTTATTTTCCAAGCAAAAATTCCCGCGTTCCATAAAAA
>JBIKJM010000098.1:0-5923 GCA_044360985.1 Sediminibacterium sp.
TATTTACCCGAAATGAAACCATTGAAAATTTAAGCCAAAACTACGGATCGGTCCCTGTGGCCGATAAGATGGCCTGGTTTAACTCGGCTGGCTATTTAGAGATAGCGGTGCGCGGGGGCAATATGGCCGGTTTGTTTGGATTGAGTAAATACGATGAAAACCAGTCTAGTAAACAACGTCCGAACGACAATAAGTGGTTTTTCCAGATGGTGCGTGTTTTCTTTGAATAGTTGATCATTTGTTTTTTCATTTGCCTTTTTCGGGGTATTTTTGCACCCTAATAAACACTTAAAATAGAACTATATGGCATACGACGTAATCGTTATTGGTAGTGGTCCTGGTGGATATCCTGCTGCTATTCGTGCTTCTCAATTAGGCTTAAAAGTGGCTGTGATTGAAAAAGAAAGCTTGGGTGGCGTTTGTTTAAACTGGGGTTGTATCCCAACCAAAGCATTGATCAAGAGTGCGCAGGTGTACGATTATGTAAAACATAGTGCAGATTACGGTATCACAACAACAGGGGTGAATCATGATTTTGGCGCGGTGATTAAGCGTAGCCGTGGTGTGGCTGATAAGATGAGTAAAGGCGTTCAATTTTTGATGAAGAAGAATAAGATTGATGTGATTATGGGTTACGGAAAAGTACATTCAAAAGGCAAAGTAGAAGTAAAAGCTGCGGATGGCACAACTCAAGTGATCGATACAAAATATATTGTACTTGCAACAGGTGGTCGTTCAAGAGAATTACCCAACTTAAAGCAAGATGGTAAAAAAGTAATGGGCTACAGAGAAGCGATGGTGATGGAGCAACAACCAAAGAGTATGATCATTGTTGGTAGTGGTGCGATAGGTGTTGAGTTTGCTTATGTATACAATAGTATGGGTACAAAAGTGACGATTGTTGAGTTTGCACCAAGAATTGTACCTGTAGAAGACGAAGATATTTCTAAGGAATTAGAAAAGCAATATAAGAAGCAAGGCATTGAGATCATGACGAATGCATCAGTTGAATCAGTGGATACCACTGGTGCTGGTGTAAAAGCATTGGTTAAAAAATCAGATGGTACGACGATGACGATAGAGGCAGATGTGCTTTTAAGTGCTGCTGGCGTTGTAGCGAATATCGAAAATATTGGATTAGAACAAAACGGCATCAAAGTAGATAAAGGAAGAGTTGTGGTAGATAAGTTTGGACAAACAGCTGTTCCAGGTATTTATGCGATTGGGGATTGTTCTCCTGGTCAAGCGTTGGCGCATGTGGCTGCAAAAGAAGGAATCAATGCTGCAGAACATATCGCATACATGGAAAAGAAGCATGCACATATGCCAGAAGGAATTGACTACAACAACGTTCCAGGATGTACTTACTGCATCCCTGAAATCTCTAGTGTAGGTTATACAGAAAAAGCAGCGAAAGAAGCTGGATATGAAATCAAAGTTGGTAAGTTCCCATTTGTAGCAAGCGGTAAAGCTTCTGCAGCCGGTGCTACCGAAGGTTTTGTGAAAGTAATCTTTGATGCAAAATATGGCGAGTTCTTAGGATGTCATATGATTGGTATGAATGTAACTGAAATGATTGCTGAGGCTGTAGTTGCTCGTAAATTAGAAACTACTGCGCATGAAATTTTAAATGCAATTCATCCACACCCAACAATGAGTGAAGGCTTGAAGGAAGCAACTGCTGCAGCATACGGCGAAGCAATTGATATCTAACTAGCTTGGAATAAAATACAGAATGGCTCGTGCTTCAAATGATTTTGAATGCGGGCCATTTTTAATAAAATGCTATTAAAAGGAAGTAAGGAACAATATTATAATGAAGTACGAAAAAGAAATTAACCGAAGAAAAAGCTTTGCCATCATCTCTCACCCAGATGCTGGTAAGACGACCTTGACAGAGAAATTATTGTTATTCGGTGGTGCCATCCAAACAGCAGGTGCCGTAAAGAGCAATAAAATCAAGAAGCATGCGACTTCGGATTTCATGGAGATTGAACGTCAAAGAGGTATCTCTGTGGCGACTTCGGTGATGTCTTTTGAATACAAAGGCAATTTGATTAATTTATTGGATACACCAGGTCACAAGGATTTCGCAGAAGATACTTACAGAACTTTAACTGCAGTGGATAGTGTGATATTGGTAATTGATTCTGTGAATGGGGTAGAGCCGCAAACAAGAAGATTGATGGAAGTTTGTAGCATGCGTGCTACACCTGTGATTGTGTTCATTAATAAGATGGATCGTGATGGCAAGAACAGATTTGATTTATTAGAAGAGATAGAAGCAGAATTAAAAATCTCTTTACATCCTATGACTTGGCCTATTAATAGCGGTAAGGAATTTAAGGGTGTATATAATTTACACGATAAAAGTTTACGCTTATTTACAGCAAGTACAAAAGCAGATGATGAAGATGTGGTAGCGATTGGTGATTTATCTAGTCCTGTCTTACAACAAAAAGTGGGCGACCGTGATGCCGATTTATTAAGAGAAGATGTTGAATTAATTGATGGTGTATATGGCGCATTGAATCCGGCAGAATATTTATCTGGTTCGATTGCCCCCGTATTTTTTGGCTCTGCTGTGAATAATTTTGGGGTCCAAGAAATGTTGGACACTTTTATTCAGATTGCACCAACACCACGTGATAGAGCAACTAGTGTAAGAAAAGTACAAGCTGGTGAAGACAAGTTCAGCGGTTTCATTTTTAAGATCCACGCCAATCTAGATCCAAAGCACCGAGATAGAATTGCTTTTATGCGTGTATGTAGTGGGAGGTTCGAGCGCAATAAATATTATACGCATGTACGCTTAGACAAGGATGTGCGTTTTACCAATCCTTATACATTCTTAGCACGAAGTAAGGATATCGTGGAAGATGCTTATCCTGGGGATGTAGTGGGTCTTTTTGACACAGGTAATTTTAAGATTGGAGATACACTTACTGAAGGAGAGAAATTTTACTTTACAGGTATCCCAACTTTCTCACCAGAAATTTTTAAAGAATTGGTGAACAAGGATCCAATGAAGACCAAGCAATTGGAAAAGGGGATTCAACAGTTAACAGACGAAGGGGTGGCGCAATTGTTCACACAATTTGGTGGCAATAAAAAAATTATTGGTTGTGTGGGTGACTTACAATTTGAAGTGATTCAATACCGTTTGTTACAGGAGTATGGCGCGGCTTGTGAATTCAGAACCCTACCTTTTTATAAAGCATGTTGGTTAACTTCTACGGATAAAAATAAGTTGAATGATTTCTTACGTTACAAACAACAGAATGCGGCCGAAGACAAAGATGGTTCACCCGTATATTTAGCTCAAAGTGAATGGTTCTTAAATACAGAGATCACCAACAATCCAGACATTACTTTTCACTTCACCAATGAAGTCAATAAATAAAAATTAACGAATTCAATTCGTCAAACATAACTTATGAAGTCAAAAACTTTAAAGCAAAACAAGGTCAATATCATCACATTAGGTTGTAGTAAAAACTTGGTGGATAGTGAAATGCTAAGTGGTCAATTGGTGGCCAATGATATTGATGTGGTGCACGAAAATAAAAAGTTAGACCATAATATTGTAGTGGTGAATACCTGTGGCTTTATTGATAAAGCAAAAGAGGAGAGTGTGAATACAATTTTAGACCAAGTAGCTTTAAAAAATAAAGGCAAATTAGATAAAGTATATGTAACAGGCTGTTTGAGCGAAAGATACAGAGGCGACCTTGCTGCAGAGATACCAGAAGTGGATGCTTGGTTTGGTACCATGGAATTACCTTTGATCTTGAATCAGTTGAATGCCGATTATAAGGCTGAGTTATTGGGAGAGCGTTTATTGAGTACCCCGCAACATTATGCTTATTTAAAAATTAGCGAAGGCTGTAATCGTACTTGTTCTTTTTGTGCGATTCCTTTGATGCGTGGACAGCACGTGAGTAAAACCATCGAGCAATTGGTAGACGAAGCAAAAGGCTTGGTAAAGAAAGGGGTGAAGGAGTTAATGTTAATTGCCCAGGAATTAACTTATTATGGATTGGATATTTATAAAGAGCGTGCCTTACCTAAATTATTACATGCGTTAGCCGATGTAGAAGGGGTGGAGTGGATCCGTTTACATTATGCATATCCTTCTAAGTTTCCTTTAGACATTTTAGATGCAATGCGTGAGCGCGATAATATTTGTAACTACATTGATATTCCTTTACAGCATGCTAGCAACAATATGCTAAAAGCCATGCGTCGTAATATTACTAGAGAGGAGATGACCGAATTGATTCATGAAATTAGAAAGCGTGTGCCGGGTATCGCTATTCGTACCACTTTGATTGCAGGATTTCCAGGAGAAACTTTGGAAGACATCGAAGAATTAAAGGCATTTTTACAATTGCATAAATTTGACAGAGTGGGCATCTTCACTTATAGCCACGAAGAAAATACAAGCGCACATGATTTAGTAGACGACGTGCCTGCAGCAGAGAAACAACGCCGTGCCGAGGAGATTATGGAAGTACAACAGGAAATTAGCCTAGAGATCAATCAATCTAAGGAAGGGCAGATCCTAAAAGTATTGGTAGATAAAAAAGAAGCTGGTCGTTATTTAGGCCGCACTGAATTTGATAGTGTGGAGGTAGACAACGAAGTGGTGATCAATACCAAGAAAAGATTGAAGCCAGGTGATTTTGTAATGGTGAAAATTACTAAAGCGTACGACTATGATTTAGAGGGCGATTTAGTTGACTAGTAAAAGCAGCCACAGTCGCTGTACTAGCAATAAAGTACCCTATCAAGATATAGCTACTTGCCCCAAAATAGTTTTGTAGTCCAAACCATCCTCCGTAATAAAGGATGCCTCCAACACAAATCATATTCTTTACTACTTCATAGATTAATGCTCTTGGATTGCGGTCCATGAATTCTGTTAAAGCATATACTTGTGCAAAAATGAATAAGCCATAGTACATCATATTGGTAAGTCCAATGTTTGCCACATTACCAAACAAGTAACTTACAATTAAGAGCAAACAAAATAGTTGAATCCATAAGTAAATAATCATACCCTTAGGTGCAGGGGTATCGTATTTCTCGAAATGGTACACATCTTCGATCTTATACACTGGATATTTTTCAACCACATCTGCTGGTCTCCATCCTAATGGCATCAACCAAACGCGTAATTTATCTTTCCAACTTTGTGTATGCCAAGCATCTTGTATTAACAACCATAGATGCATGAAGTTGATTTTGATTGGATTCCAAGTACGCACTGGTCTTGTTACACCATATACAGCAGGTATTGCAGGGCTTTCTTCTTGGAATGTGCCAAACATACGATCCCAAAAAATAAAAATCTGACCGTAGTTCTTATCTAAGTATTCTGGGTTGATGGCGTGGTGCACACGGTGATGTGCAGGAGTCACAATGATGTATTCTAGCCATCCCATTTTGTTGATATGTTGCGTGTGGTACCAAAACTGTGCAAATAAATGTAAAGGAGCCACTACAGCAATCACTTGTTGCGGCACACCAAACATTGCTGCAGGAATTAATAGAAAAGCATAAATCCTAAAATACACCGAGATACTTTGTCTCAATGCACAGGCTAAATTAAATTCTTCACTACTATGGTGTACGATATGGTTGTTCCAAAAAAAGTTCACAGTATGCGCTAATCGGTGCACCCAATAGCCTGCAAAATCTAAAGCCAAAAATGCAATCACATATAATAGCCAACTAGATTTTACTTGATAAATAGTAAGGTGCTCTACCATCCAGCTATAACTGATAATTGCGATACTAAGTCCTAAAACATCCTTTGTTGAATTGGTGACACCCGAGCTTAAACTAGAGATCATATCCATTGTTCTAACAGTATCATTGCCTTTGCGCCAGCCATACCATTTTTCAAATAGTACTAAAA
>JBIKJM010000053.1:0-7908 GCA_044360985.1 Sediminibacterium sp.
ACCACCAGATCGCCATAAGACTTGTACACTTTAATTGCTTCGATAATCTTACCACCCAATCGGGTCATCTTCATGTCTAGCTGCAAATTGGTGTCTTCTATCTTTTGTTTTGCTTTCGCTTCTACTTCATAAAAATTATCCTGTCTGCTTTTACTCTTGGTTGTCCTTGCTTTTGGTTGCTTACGCATCCATTCTAATTCTTTTCTAAATGTATTTTTTGCTTTATCAATACTGGCTAATTCAGATTCTATCCTTGCAGCTTTCTTTTCTAAATAATTTTCATAATCCCCTTTATAACTGTATAATTTCTCTCTTTCTAATTCCCAAATTTCATCGGTGACTGCTTCTAAAAAATAACGATCATGCGACACAAGTAATAATGTCACTTTTTCTTGTTCCAAATAATTTTCCAACCATTCTATCATATTTAAATCCAAGTGGTTGGTTGGCTCATCCATTAATAATAAAACGTGCTTTGGCTCGAAACCAATTTGGATCAATGTTTTTGCTAGGGATACACGTTTTCTTTGCCCACCACTTAATTTTGAAACCGGTTGTTCTAAATGATGGATATTGAGTTGCGTTAAAATTGTTTTCACTTTTGATTCAAAGTCCCATGCATTATTTTCCTCCATTTCCATAATGGCATCTGTAATCAAATTTTCATCTTCTGTCTCCATCGCCATTTCATAATTGCTAATGGCCTTCATGATTGGATGTGCTTGATTGAATAAGTTCTGCGTTACCGAAGCAGTTTCAATAAATTGAGGGTCTTGTTCAAATAAAACCAAATGCACATCTTTATGCACTTTTGCAGTACCCGAATCTGGGACTTCTTTGCCTGACAATATTCTTAAAAGCGTCGTTTTACCAATACCATTTCTGGCCACTAAGGCAATTCTGTCGCCCTCATTGATATTAAAGCTGATCCCCTTAAATAAGGGCATAATACCATAACTTTTAGTCAGATTTTCTACAGATACATAATTCATGGCGCAAAGATACAAGCACTAAATTAAAATAGGGGAAAAAGCAACGAAGATTGTACTTTTGTAGCTGTTAATATTGAAATAGATGAAAAATTTTGAAGTGCCATCAGGCTATAGAAGCCCATTAATCGTCGCGATCAAACAAAAGCGCAAATTAGACGATAAGCTCAAGAAAGATTTCACCCCTACCGAACTCGACTTTGGTAAGGTCAAAATCTATTTGGCAAGGCATTTTGGATTTTGTTATGGTGTAGAAAATGCGATTGATATTGCTTACAGAACTATTGAAGAAAATAAGGGAAAAAGGATTTTTTTGTTAAGTGAAATGATCCACAATCCTCAAGTAAACAACGATTTGACAAGTAAGGGCGTACAATTTTTACAAGATACCCTGGGCAAAGAATTGATACCCTTATCCGAGTTGACAAAGGATGATATTGTAATTATTCCTGCATTTGGAACCACACTTGAACTGGAGGAGAAATTAAAAGCAAAGGGAATTGCTATTGAGTCCTATGATACCACTTGTCCTTTTGTAGAAAAAGTTTGGAACAGAAGCGAACAGATTGCACAAAAAGGCTACTCGATTGTTATACATGGAAAACCAAAACATGAAGAAACAAGGGCAACTTTTTCTCATACTTCGGCGCACACACCTACATTAATCGTAAACGATATTGAAGAAACAAAAGTGTTGGCAAAAATCATCACTGGAGAATTGCCTCTAACTTATTTTTATGATTTTTTTATTAATCGTTTCTCTGCTAATTTTGATCCCAAAATTCATTTAGATAAAATTGGTGTAGTGAACCAAACAACACAATTGGCCACCGATACACAAGCGATTTCGGATTATCTAAAACAAGTCATCTTAACAAAATTTGGTCCCGAAAATCTAGCTGCTCATTTTGCAGATACAAGGGACACGCTTTGCTATGCCACCAATGACAATCAATCTGCAGTGATTGGACTACTTGAAACAGAAGCAGATTTAGCCATTGTGATGGGTGGAAAAAATAGCAGTAATAGTTCGCACTTAGTAGAATTGTGTGAGCGGAAATTACCTACTTATTTTATAGATGACGTAAGTAAAATTATAGACGTCAATCAAATTGAAAAAACCAATTGGAAAAATAAACAATCAGAAGTGGCCCATAATTTCTTGCCAGATGTAAGCCCTATTCGTATCTTAATGACAAGTGGTGCAAGCTGTCCAGACACTGTTGTAGAATCTGTGATAAAAAAGATTCTTAGTTTTTATCAATTAGAAGAAGCGTTTGAAAAAGTAAAGGACAGCTGGATCGATTAAGGCCTACTCAAACTAATTAAACTCATTTAACTCGACTGTATCTTCTCCATGGCCCATTGCATGGCCAGCTCAAATTGTGCTGCTCTATCTAAATTTGTATTGTCTAACACCATCGCATCCTCCGCTTGTTTTAGAGGACTATGTGTTCTTGTACTATCCATTAAATCTCTTTGTTGCAAATTTGCAGCCACTTCTTCTTTAAGTATAGCAGGATTGGTTTGAACTAGTTCTTGGTATCTACGCTCCAACCTAATTGCAGGATCTGCTGTTACAAATAATTTAAGTTCTGCATTCGGAAAAACGACTGTTCCAATATCTCTGCCATCCATCACTATCCCCTTGTCTATCCCCATTGCCTTTTGTTGTGCTACTGCAAATGCCCTAACAGTAGGAATTGTTGCCACTTCACTCACTTTTTGACTCACTTGCATGTCACGAATTTCTTGCTCTACATTTTCACCATTTAAATACATATCACTTTTTTGAGTTGCGCTATTGTATTTAAATTTCAATTCAATTGCTTGCAATGCTTCCTGAGCGGCGATATCATTGAATGGTATATTGTTTCTTAAAAAATACAAAGCAATGGCTCGATACATCGCACCTGTATCTACAAAAACATATTCCAATGCCTTTGCCATTGCCTTAGCAAGGGTGCTTTTCCCACAAGATGAAAAGCCGTCTATTGCGATGATGATTTTCTTTTCCATTATGGCGCCACTGTGATGGTTGCTGTTTTTGGTAAATTTGCATTTCGGATTGCAATCTGTCTAACTGCGTTGCCTACAAAAGTTCTGAACGCATCTTTTGAAACTGTATCTGATCCAACCATTGCTGGAACGCCCTCGTCTCCTCCCTCTCTAATGCTTTGCACTAAAGGAATTTGTCCCAAAAAGGGTAAGTCATATTCAGAAGCTAATTTTAGTCCCCCTTCTTTTCCAAATAAATAATATTTATTTTCTGGTAATTCTGCAGGTGTGAAATAGGCCATGTTTTCTACTAAACCAATAATTGGCACATTCACATTCGCTTGTCCAAACATCGCAATGGCTTTCTTGGCATCTGCCAAAGCCACTTGTTGCGGCGTGGTCACAATCACCACACCCGTCACAGGCACAGTTTGCATGATGGTCAAATGAATATCCCCTGTGCCAGGTGGCATATCAATTACAAGGTAGTCTAACTCTCCCCAGTCTACATCGGTAATAAATTGACGAATGGCACTACTTGCCATTGGACCTCTCCAAACCACGGCATCTTTTTCATCCACTAGTAATCCAATGCTCATTATTTTAATACCGTATTGATCCAAAGGTATGATCACCCCTTTCCCTCCTTCGTCTTTCATCAAAGGCCTTTGGCCTCTTACACCAAACATGATAGGCACACTTGGTCCATAAATATCTGCATCCATCAGCCCCACTTTAGCACCCCCCTCAGCCAAAGCCAATGCTAGGTTAGCTGAAACAGTACTTTTACCTACACCGCCCTTTCCACTCACCACTGCGATGATATTTTTTACTTTAGATAAAACAGACTTTTCGTCTTTTCTCATCGAAGTAGTATTGGATGTAAAATTTACTTGCACCTGTGCTTTTGGATTCACCAATAATTTGATGGCATTTTCAGAAGCATTCTTCATCAAATCTTTCATTGGACATGCTGGCGTAGTCAATACAATAGTGAAGCTCACTGCATCCCCGTCAATTTTTACATCCTGTATCATATTCAAAGTCACTAAGTCTTTCCCTAGGTCCGGCTCTTGCACATTACTCAATGCTTTTAGTATTTCCTCCGTTGTCATTATGAAAGTTTTTGTTAAAATATTTAATCCCGGCAAAGTTAACGTTCATAGCGCTTATTTTGCCCTTTTAAAAGGCTTAAAATAGCCTATATATCAAAAAAACTACCCATTTCGAAACAAAAAAAGTATCCAATTTCTGAACATTCAGGCTTAAATTTGCAGCTACATGAAAAAGAAACTGGTCCTTCCATTATTGATTTTAATTGCACTACTGCCATCGCAGTTAAATGCTCAGACAGTGGATCTTTATAGAGACTCCGTTGTTCAACTATATGGGGTTGTTATGACAGCTGATAGTTTAAAAGCAATTCCTTTAGCAAGTATCGTTGTGAATAAAAAAGGAAGAGGTACCATCACCAATAACGATGGTGTTTTTTCAATTGCAGTCAATAAAGGGGAATCCATCACTTTTAGTTGTGTTGGATTTAAAAATAGAACCATTACCATTCCACAAAATTTAGTAGGCAATCAATACAGTGTCATTCAATTAATGGTCAATGATACCAATTTCTTACCTGCAACTATTTTAAAGCCAAGACCTACGCGTGCACAGTTTGAAAGAGACTTTGTCAACTCTAAAGTAGACGACGATCTCTACGAAACTGCAAGAAAAAATACAAGCCCCGCACAAAAAAGAATTATTTTATCTAGCTTACCAAGAGATGGCAAGGAAGCAGTGGGCGCTGCATTACAAAACCAAGCTTCAAGGTATTATTTCTCAGGACAATTACCTCCTATGAATATTCTAAATCCAAGCGCATGGAGGAGTTTTATTAATTCATGGAAACGAGGTGACTATAAATCAAAAAGTAAATAGATGAAAAAGATTGCAGTAATTGGAGCTGGGACAATGGGAAATGGCATTGCGCATGTATTTGCACAAAATGGATTTGAAGTCAATTTAATTGATACGCAGTCAGCTGCTTTAGATAAGGCAATGCTAACTATTGCAAAAAATCTAGACCGCCAAGTAGCAAAGTCAATCATCAACGAAGAAGCGAAGCAAGCAACACTATCAAAAATAATTTGTTATACCAGTCTTAAAGAAGGTGTTCAAGATCGCGACTTAGTCATTGAAGCCGCGACAGAAAATAGCAAGATCAAACTCGCTATTTTTTCAGAGATGGACCAATACACCAACCCTTCTTGTATTTTAGCAACCAACACCTCTTCTATTTCTATTACGCAATTAGCGGAAGCCACTCAAAAACCAGCCAATGTCATTGGTATGCATTTTATGAATCCTGTACCAGTGATGAAACTAGTAGAGATCATCAACGGTAAAGCCACTAGTTCTGAAGTGACGGATACTATTGTATCCTTAACCACCACCATTGGAAAAATACCTTGTGTTGTAAAAGATGCGCCAGGCTTTATTGCCAATAGAATTTTAATGCCTATGATCAACGAAGCTATATTGGCTTTCGAAGAAGGCATTAGCGATGCAGCGACGATAGATCAAATTATGAAATTAGGGATGGCTCATCCAATGGGGCCTTTGCAATTGGCAGACTATATTGGCCTAGATGTTTGTAAGAATATTTTAGAAATTATGGAGGATGGTTTTCAAAATAGTAAATATAAACCTGCTGCTTTGTTAACTAAAATGGTGGAAGCAGGAAAATTAGGCATCAAAACTGGAGAAGGATTTTATACCTACCAGAAATAAACTAGTCCAACTTTAAAGTTGTCTTAAAACTTACTTCTCTTAAAGCGCCCAACTTTTCAAGCACTTCGTCCAATCTATTTTTAGGTATCCCTATTTGTAGTTGGATAAATAACTGTGCAGTTTGTTCCACTACAGAACAATTGTACTGTTTCACTAGCAGCATCACTTCGTTCATTTGATGGTAATCAAAATTAAGTTCGTAAGCAATCTCAATTGGCTTTTTAATGATTGGCGAAAGCTGCAATGCTAAGGCTGTTGCTGTTTTATAGGCATTGATTAAGCCTGGTATACCTAATAAAGTACCTCCAAAATAACGAACCACTACAACTAGCACATTGGTGAGTCCTTTACTATCAATTTGTCCTAGTATGGGCCTGCCTGCTGATCCAGCAGGCTCTCCGTCGTCACTCACCCTGAAAGTGGATCCATCCACACCTAGTCGATACGCCAGGCAATGATGCACTGCTTTGCCATGTTCTTTTTTAAGTTGCGCTAAAATCTTTTTGCAGGAATCAATGTCTTTAGCTGGATAGGCAAAAGCAAAAAATTTACTGCCTCTATCTTTAAATTCCGCCATGGAAGGCTGTTCGATCGTATAATAATAAAATGGATCCATTTAAAAATAATAGGGCTAATTGATACAAAGCTAGTTTATAATGATGAATCATTTGTAACATTGCATATGCATTTAAACGAGATCAAGCAATCCTTGAAAAAACAGTTGGCAGGTCAATTTGAAAGTGTTGAACTAGGTCCAATTCTTTCTATTTTAATAGAACACATCACTGGTTGGGACCAAATGCAACAGGTATTAAATAAAGACAATTCAATCTCTGATTCACAGGTATTGGCTTTTGAAACTGCCGCTGCTGAATTAGTAGCAGGTAGACCAATTCAATATATCACTGGCAAAGCTTGGTTTATGGGCGCAACTTATACCGTCAACGAGCATGTATTAATTCCCCGACCCGAGACCGAAGAATTAGTGGACTGGGTGATAGAATATGCCGAAATCAAAGGAAAAGCTTTACGCATACTGGATATAGGAACAGGTTCTGGTTGTATTGCCATTGCATTAAAAAAAGCAATGCCCGAAGCGACTGTAGCTGCAATAGACATTAGTACTAGTGCCATCAAAATAGCGGAGGCCAACGCAGCTGCATTGAAAGCCGATATTGAATTGATTGCATTGGATATTTTAAACACTGCTTTTTTACCAGGACAATACGATGTGATTGTAAGTAACCCACCCTATATACCAATGCAAGAAATGAAAGATATGGACTTGCAAGTGACCGATCATGAACCAAATATTGCCTTATTTGTTCCTGACGAAGATCCATTGGTATTTTATAAAGCAATCGCAAGGCTTGCTAAATTGCATTTAAGTTCAAATGGTCAATTATTTTTTGAAATTCATTATGATCAGGGAGAGACCCTGATTGCACTCTTAGACGAAATGCATTTTCATGCAGAGCTAAGGACTGATTTATTTGGCAAAGACAGAATGATTCGCGCAAGCTTGAAGCCAAGGTAGACTTAGCTATTAGAAATGCTATTTAATTACAAAGATTTTATTGAGCAGGATCCACTGCCACCACAGGGGTTGCTCCAAGGGCTTTAATGATTTGCATCACTTGAATTGTCACACCTAAATTTGCCACACTATCTCCATTGATCACCACAGATGGTTTATCAGTTTCTTTATCTAAGAAAATTTTTAGCTGACTAGATAAAGCATCTAAACTAACTGGAGTAGACCCTATAAATAATTGTTGGTCTTTGTTAATCGTCACCACCACAGTTTGTTTTGCCTTGGTATCGCTTGCTGCTTTTGGATTGGATACTTTGATCACATTTGGATTTGCTAAAGTAGATACAATCAAAAAAAACAATAATAAAATAAACAAGATGTCATTCAATGCACCTGTATGCACTTCGGGATGATGTCTTAAACGATTTCTAAGATTCATGGCAGGTAGATTATGCTTGTGTTGGTTCTTGTAAAATGTCTAAAAAATCAGCACTCGCTCTCTCCATCTTATTCGCAGTCTTATCAATTTGAGTAGATAAAAAATTATGTCCAACATAGGCAATCAATCCAATAATCAAGCCTGTTGCAGAAGTAATCATTTTA